>NZ_ATLN01000044.1:0-13359 GCF_000416195.1 Pseudomonas sp. CFII68 | reverse complement strand
TTGCTCGCGATAGCGGTGGGTCAGTTTGCATGGATGTTGGATATGAAGGCCCCATCGCAAGCTCGCTCCCACAGGTGATCTTGGGTGTTCATGGGTCTTGTATTCACCCCAGGCCCATTGTGGGAGCGAGCCTGCTCGCGATAGCGGTGTGACAGTCAATGAAGGTGCTAAGTGTGCGACCGACATCGCGAGCTAGCTTGCTCCCCCAGGTTTTTTCGGCGGTCAGCCAAAAGACCGCAGCCCCCGGCAGTTCCTACATCGGATCAAATGTAGGCGCTGTCGAGGGCTGCGGTCTTTTCGTTTCCAGCGTGCTTCATTTGCTGCTGGTGATTTCTCCTGCCGAGTCCTGGTCAAAGAATTCCGGGATCGGGTAGTTGAAGCTGTTGAGCCAACGCTGCATGGCCATCTCGCGTTCGGCGGCAGAGGCGGTTTGCAGGTTGGTGGAGGCCACTACGCCGCGAATCTGCAGTTGCATCCAGCTCTCGGTGCCTTGCTGTGCTGGCGAAGAGGGGCCAGGCTCAATGGCCCAGGCGCCGCTGGAAAGGCTCACCATGCACACGATCATCAATTGTTTGGTCATCATTTCTTGAACTCCTCGTAACGCTCTACTTGACCGCGCCGGTTGAGGCATCGACGATCTCGGTGGGGCGGTTGGCGGGTGACGTCACTGCCTGAGTGGCCGAACCCCTGATTTTTTCCGCACGGGCTTGGGCATCTGCCACTTGCTGGGGGCTCAGCTTGGCCATGTTCGCGAGCTCGGCGGCCTGCTTCCAGTTGTCCTGGTAGATCAGCAGGGTCACCATGTTGAGCGCGGCCAGCGTGTCTGACTGCTGGAGCTCCATGGCGGTCATGAACTCGAAACGGGCTTCTGAAACGCGTCGTTGATTGAGGTAGACAACCCCCAGGTCATTACGGATCTTGCCGTCGGTCGGGGCCATTTTCGCTGCGCGTTCGAGGTATTGGGTGGCGGCGGCATTGTCATTTTTGGCAGCCGCCAACTGGCCAAGGCCATGTTCACCGTCTGCGGCCAGGCACGTCCCGAGCAGGCTTTGGTACAACGGAGTGGCCTCGTTGCGCCCCATCAGGCGCAGCACCCGGGCCTTGCGCAGACGGACCTGGACCAAGTCCTCAGGCAAGCGTTCGAGGTTCGCCAGGCTGGCGTACAAACGACCCTCGTTGGCCATGTCTTCCGCCATGTTCAAGGCCAGCTCCTGGTCGGCCCCGGGCTTGGCGCAATCGGCCGAGCGAGAAACCACCACGCCATTGCTGGCACAACCAGCGAGCATCAAGGTTGCCGCTAATGCGATCACTGCTTTCATTGAATACCCCTTGGCAAACCGTTGGACACCGGACGCCTTGCACATCAGGCGCCGGCTCATTGGGAAAGCCCGCTGCGGTTGTCAAACTCGCCATGTTCAAGGAAGTACATGCGGTAGAAATTCGGGTCGTAATTGCGCAGCTGTTCACCCGGCAAGGTCGGCAGTTGCGCGTCGGCCGCCAACGGTTGGACCAGGTGCGGTGTGACGATCATCAGCAGTTCGCGCTCTTCGCGGTTGATGGAATTGTCACGAAAGAACGCGCCGAGAATCGGTACATCGCCCAGCCCAGGAAACTTGTTTACCTGGGAGCTGTTGCGGGTGCTGATCAGGCCACTGATGACAAAACTTTCGCCATCGGCCAGGGCGATGCTGGTATCGGTACGGCGCACCGTGAGTGCTGGCACCAATGTCCCGGCGATGTTCACCGCGTTGGTGAAATCCAGCTCACTGACTTCCGGTGCCACCTTCAAGACGATGCGATTCTTGCCGATGACGGTGGGGGTCAGGGTCAGGCGAATACCGAACTCCTTGTACTCGATGGACACGTTGTCGCTGCCGGCACTGGGCACCGGGATCGGCACTTCGCCCCCGGCCAGGAAACTCGCGCTCTGCCCGCTGAGGGCCACCAGGCTCGGCCGCGCCAGGGTATAGGCAAAACCGCTGCCTTCCAGGGCGTTGATCATCAACAGGGTCTTACCGGTGGCGAAAGACAGGTTGAACATGTCGTTATTGACCGGCAATGAAGGCCGGACAACACCGCCGATGGTGGGCAAGGTCCTTGGTGAGCCGAACAGGAAATTGCCACGGCTGCCGAAAATCGACGTCGAGGCTTCCTTGAGCTTGGTCCGGCTGACTTCGACGAAACGAATGTCAGTCTGCACCTGGGCGAGCAGCATCGGGTCTTCGGAAGGCATGTTCGCAGCGCCCGTCAGCGCCTCAGTGGCCCGGCCTTTGACAAACACCATGCTCTGGCGCGGTATCTTCGAACAGTCGGTCCAGACCATCAGGCTGGTGGCGCCGGGCGCCAGGCCTGTGAGGATGAAGGCATCGCTGCCACTGGGCTGCACATCGGCAATTTTCGGGTCGCCGACTGCCAACTTCGTCACGGGGGCGAGGATGCGCAGTTCGCTCTGGAGCCCTTGGCCGACCTCGAAGGTTGCCGGCAAACTGTCCAGTTGCGAACAGTTTGCCGCTGCGGCCTGGGCCGCCTCCAAGCCAAGCCCCATCCAGAACAGGCCATGAATGAAATGTTTTAAAACGGGTGCAGTGCGCTGGGTCATGAAGTGATCCTCGATGAAGAGACCATCCCTAGGCTTAACTATTTGCCTCGGATCACTTAAGAGGCCCGGGCTGCCCCTTTCCATCTCGCCTGACCGTTCATTGATGCCGGTTTCAGGCCTCGTCGCTATAAGCAAACGGGCGCATTTCACCGGCCTGACTGAACGACAGGCTGCTTGCAAACAACGTTTCGGTACCCGGGATCTCCGGGATTTTCGAAGGCAGTGACGGTGTCGATCAAGTCGCTTCAGGAGCGTTTTACCGACCCCGTCCTTGCTTCTGTTTGACGGTAGTTCAAGCATGGCAAAGCGCCACGCCAGGAATCAAAAAAATGACTAAAAAGTGACGGAAGGAAAAAGTTCGCTCAAGCAGGCGTCAATAATTTGTCTTTTTGTGTTGTGAAGGGGGATTCGCAGGAGCAAATCTGTCTGCGGGAGGCGAGGCCTGCGAGCCATTCCTGGTCGCAGGGGCTGGCGGATATCAGGCCACGTGGTAGTGCACTGACAGTGTTCCTTTCTTTTGCGAAAGCGAGGCGATGATGACTGTTCCCAGTTCCTGCAGGCGCTGCACGTGGGTGCCGCCACAGCCATAGGCGGTCAGTTCACCGAAACCGACTTCGCGCAGGCCTTCGCGCAACGTGATCAGGCGCGGCAGGTCATCGGCAATCCATTCGTCGATGCCTTGCTGAATCATCGAGATGTCCAGTTCCTGAGGATTTTCCCCAGGCTGGAACTGCACGCGGCTTTCGCCGGGCCAATGATGGGCCTTGATCGGCGTCCAGCCACGGGTCTCGGCGAAATGGCCGATCAGGTGCCCAGCCGAGTGCAGGCGCGCATTCAACTGTCGGCGCTGCGCCTCCACGCGGATCTCAGCCATGCCCAAGGCCACCGGGCAGTCGACGTAATGAACGATTTGTGGCCGATCCTGGACCACGCGCAGCACTTGGCTTTCACCGATCCATCCGGTGTCGCAGGGCTGCCCGCCACCCTGGGGGTGGAACAGGGTGGCGTGCAGCACCACGGCAAACTCATGTTCCCGGGGGCTGCAATCCAGGACTTCCACGTTGGCCTTGAGGTCATCGCTATGGAAAAAGAGGCGAAGCGTCATGTGCCATATCCACATCAGAAATTGTGACGGGATTATAGGGAGGGCGTAAAAGGGTGATAATCCGTTCAAATTTCAAAGGACTGTTGCGCCATGAGCACAAATCTACCGTTGCCGTTGCTGGCCGAAATGGCCATCTTCGTCAAGGTCGTGGAGACCGGCAGCTTCTCCGAGGCGGCCCGCCAGTCAGGCTCATCCCCGTCGGCCATCAGCCGCAGTATTTCTCGCCTGGAGAAAGCCCTGGCGACCCGCTTGCTGCAACGCACCACCCGCAAGTTGCGTTTGAGCGATGGCGGGGAAGAGGTGTTCAAGCGCTGTCAGGAAATGGTCGCCGCCGCTCGGTCGGTAATGGAAATCAGCGGGCAGTTCACTCAGGAGGCTGAAGGCCGCATCCGCGTCAGCGTGCCCAAGGCGGTGGGGCGTTTCGTGATTCATCCGCACATGCCCGAATTCTTGCGTCGTTATCCGAAGGTCGATGTGGAGTTGTTTCTGGAGGATCGGCAGGTTGACCTGATCGACGATCATGTCGACCTGGCCATCCGGATTACCGATCAACCTCCGGTCGGGCTGGTGGGGCGTCAGTTGCTGACCATTGATCACCTGCTCTGCGCCACGCCGCAGTACCTGGCCGAACACGGTACGCCCACGCATCCTCACGACTTGTTGGAACACAGCTGCATTTACCTGGGGGCAACCCCGAACGATGCGCGCTGGAAATTCAAGAAAGGCAGCAAGTCCGTCACTGTCGGCGTGCATGGGCGCTACGCGGCCAATCACACGGGCGTGCGGTTGGGGGCCGTCTTGCAGCACATCGGCATTGGCAGCCTGCCGTACTTCACCGCCCGTCATGCCTTGGAGCAAGGCTTGATCGTGCAGGTATTGGCCGACTGGACGTTCCTGGCTTCCTACCACGGTGGCTTGTGGTTGCTGCATTCACCGACCCGCTACCTGCCGCCCAAGCTGCGGGTGTTCATTGATTATCTGGTGGCGTGCCTGGAGAAGGAGCCGACCTTGAGCACGGTGGGCGGCGAGAGTGGCCCCAGCAAGGTCGCGCCAGGTTATGAGTTGCCGGAGAGTGATGGGTTGTTTTGACCGGCCCCATCGCGAGCAAGCTCGCTCCCACAGAAGCCGCTGCGTACATGAATTTTATGATCAACCACAAACCAGTGGGGAGCTTGCTCGCGATGGCGGGGTGTCAGTCGACATGGATTTTGTTGACCAGGTACATATCCGTTGCTGCGGTAACGGCTACTTAGGGTTCCGCCCTTACGGCGGCTCACTTTTTTCAGACGCCAAAAAAGTAAGCAAAAAAGGCTTGCCCCACCACTCGGTGCCTCGCCTAGGCTCGGCATGCCCTCTCTCCGGCATTGCTCCGTGGGCCCGCCGCGAAGGGCCATCCATGGCCCAGCGCGGCTATCCCGGCATCCATGCCGGGTTGCCCACTCCACAATGCCTGCGTTCGGCCATCGTGGTTAACGGGGCCTCCAGATCAAAAGCAAAAGCGAGGCGGCCTGATAGCCGACCTGGCTCTTGCGGTCGTACACCCTTCCGATCTGTGGGAGCAAAGCTTGCTCGCGATGAGGCCCGTCCAGGCGACACACGTTGGCTAGGCAAAAAAAAGCCCGCCGGGTTAACCGTGCGGGCCTTTGCATGACGGATCGCAATCAGTGCTTGCTGTCCTGCTCCGACATCGCCAGCAATTGTTTTTCCTGGTTCCAGTCGAAAGGCTCGTCGTTTTGCTCGGCTTCGAAACGACGCTCCTCCAGGGCCTGGTACAGGGCGATTTCTTCGTCGGGCATGTAGTGCAGGCAGTCGCCGGCGAAGTACCAGAGCAGGTCGCGAGGCACCAGGTGGGCGATCTGTGGATAACGGACGATCACCTGGCAGAGGAGGTCCTGGCCCAGGTACTGGCTTTCGATCGGGTCGACGGGCAGTTGCGCGCGCAACTCGTCGAAGCGCTCCAGAAACAGGGCATGGCTTTCTTCGGGCACCTGTTCGGCCTCACCCACGGCGACCAGGATGCTGCGCAAGTGGTCAAGCAAGACAAGGTGATCGGCAACGACATTGGACACGAGATAAGTCCTCAAGAGCAAAACGGGCGCAGGAGTATAAAGCCCTTGCGCCCGCTTTTATAGGTGAAGAGCTATAGGTGAAGAGCTATAGGTGACCAGCTATAGGTGACGGCGTACCTGGCCGTCACGATCAACGGACCTTGTCCTGCGCCAGCGTCAACTCCTCCTTATCGAAGTCATCCACATCGATGACCTTGCGCCGCGCCGCCTCGGCCGTGCGTAAGGTCTGCGCTTCACCGGCTTGCAGCACACCCGCTTCCAGGGCCGCGTCGATGAGGGGCTCGCCCGGCGCCGGGTTGAGCTGACCCTGCTTGAGCGCGACGTGCAGTTTCTTGTGCAGCGGATGGGCGGCGGCCAGCAGGTCGGCGGCGTGTTGCAGGGCGCCCACCGGGTCGTCGATCGATTGCGGGCGATAGCAGCCCTGCAGCAACTCTTCGAGGGTCGGGTCACCCTTGGGCCGGCCGATGACCGCCGCCACCTCGGCGTCGAGTTTGTCGCTCGGGCCCTTGTGACGACGACCGAAGGGGAACACCACCAGCCGCAACAGGCAACCCAGCACCCGGTTCGGAAAGTTGCTCAGCAGTTCATCCAGCGCACGCTCCGACTGGCCCAGGCTTTCCTCCATGGCCCAGGTGAACAGCGGCTTCATGTGGTCCGGCGAGTCCAGGTCGTGATAGCGCTTGAGCGCGGCGGACGCCAGGTACAGGTTGCTCAAGACGTCGCCCAGGCGGGCCGACAAGCGTTCACGGCGTTTGAGTTCACCCCCCAGCAGCATCATGCTCAAGTCCGCCAGCAGGGCAAATGCCGCTGCCTGCCGGTTGAGGGCGCGGAAATATCCCTGGCTCAAGGCATTGCCGGGGGCCTTCTCGAAATGCCCCAGGCCCAGGTTTAGCACCAGGGTGCTGGCGGCGTTACTCACGGCAAAACCAATGTGCTTGAGCAACAAGGCGTCGAACTCGACCAGCGCCTGGTCCTTGTCTTCACGGCTTGCCAGGGCCATTTCCTTGAGCACGAACGGATGGCAGCGAATGGCGCCCTGGCCAAAGATCATCAGGTTGCGCGACAGGATGTTCGCGCCTTCGACCGTGATGAAGATCGGCGCACCTTGCCAGCTGCGACCCAGGTAATTGTTCGGGCCCATGATGATGCCCTTGCCGCCATGCACGTCCATGGCGTGGCTGATGCACTCGCGGCCGCGTTCGGTCAGGTGGTACTTGAGAATGGCAGACAGCACCGAAGGCTTTTCCCCCAGGTCCACCGCGTTGGCGGTCAGCATGCGTGCAGCATCCATCATCCAGGCGTTGCCACCGATGCGCGCCATGGCCTCCTGGATACCTTCGAACGCCGACAACGGTACATTGAATTGCTCGCGCACCTGGGCGTACTGGCCCGTTACCAGGCTGGTGAACTTCGCGGCACCGGTGCCCACCGCCGGCAGGGAAATCGAGCGCCCGACCGACAGGCAGTTCATCAGCATCATCCAGCCCTTGCCGAGCATGTCCTGGCCGCCAATGAGGAAGTCCAGCGGGATGAATACGTCCTTGCCCCAGTTCGGCCCATTCATGAACGCGGCGCCAAGGGGCAGGTGACGGCGGCCGATATGCACGCCAGGGGTGTCGGTGGGAATCAAGGCGAGGCTGATGCCCAGGTCTTCTTCCTCACCTAGCAGGTGGTCGGGGTCATACGCCTTGAAGGCCAGGCCGAGGAGGGTGGCCACCGGGCCAAGGGTGATGTAGCGCTTTTCCCAGTTCAGGCGCAGGCCCAATGTTTCCTGGCCTTCCCATTCACCCTTGCAGATGATGCCGGTGTCGGGCATCGCCCCGGCGTCGGAGCCGGCCAACGGCCCGGTCAGGGCGAAGCAGGGAATGTCGTCGCCACGGGCCAGTCGCGGCAGGTAATGGTCGCGTTGTTCATCGGTGCCATAGTGCAGCAGCAGTTCTGCCGGGCCGAGGGAGTTGGGGACCATCACGGTGGAGGCCAGGTCGCCGCTGCGCGTGGCCAGTTTCATCGCCACCTGGGAGTGGGCATAGGCGGAGAACCCCTTGCCGCCGTATTCCTTGGGAATGATCAGTGCGAAGAACCCGTGCTCCTTTATATGAGCCCAGGCTTCAGGCGGCAGGTCCATGGCCTGGCCGATCTGCCAGTCGCTGACCATTGCGCAGAGGGCTTCGGTGGGGCCGTCGAGGAACGCCTGCTCTTCCTCGGTCAGTTGCACCTTGGGGTAGGCCAGCAGCAAGTCCCAATCCGGGCGACCGCTAAACAGTTCGCCGTCCCACCACACCGTGCCGGCATCGATGGCGTCGCGCTCGGTCTCGGACATGGGCGGCAGGGTTTTCTGGAACCAGTCGAACATCGGCGCGCTGAAACACTTGCGGCGCAGGTCCGATAGCAGCAGCGGGGCCGCGACGGCGGCGAGTACCACCCAGAGGATCAGCAGCAGCCAGCCGGGCGCATGGCTGAAAATGCCCATGGCCAACAGGTAGACCGCGACGATCCCCAGCGCGGGCAGCGGGTCGGTGCGCCGATGCGCCAGCCAGGCGATCCCGACGACCAGGACCAGTATCCACAACAACAGCATATGTAATCCTCCGTGAACCAAGGCAAAACCGACCTTCAGAGCTTAGACGGCATCTGCAAAACCGGCGGTCAGCGCGATGTGATTGATTTCGTGGGAAACCCTGGGTGCATTGCGCCAGTCTGGTTGGCAACAGCCGTGGGAAATCGTTCGTTAACAAGGTGAGAAAACGCCATTGTTTGGCCGGAATGCCGTTATCGCTGGCCGGGGGCTGCGGATAAACTCGGACACAGTCAGCCCCAGCCGAACACGGTACTTGTGGCGAGGGGATTTATCCCCGCTGGGCTGCGAAGCAGCCCCAAGGCAGGCCCACTCAATCTGCCTGACACACCGAGGTGTCAGGTGTAGGGCCGCTTCGCGTCCAGCGGGGATAAATCCCCTCGCCACAAAGACCGAGTTCGACCCTGAGGGGGAGTGATGTTTCCCGAGAGGCTTTCCTTTTATGCAGCAATACCTGAACCCCGGCCCCTTCATCGACAGCGATCACCCTGCGGTCATCGCGTTCACCGAAACCCACCGTGGCACCGACCGCGACCCGCTGGCCCAGGCGGTCAGCCTGTATTACGCCGTGCGCGAGGCGGTGCGCTACAACCCCTATACCTTCAGTCGCGACCCGGCGACCCTGCGCGGCAGCTACGCGCTGGCCGCAGGCGAAAGTTACTGCGTGCCCAAGGCTACCTTGCTGGCCGGCTGCGCCCGGCATTGCGGCATCCCGGCGCGCATCGGCCTGGCGGATGTGCGCAATCACCTGTCTACGCCGCGCCTGCTGGAATTGCTCAAGAGCGACGTGTTCGCCATGCACGGTTATACCGAGCTGTACCTGAACGACCGCTGGGTCAAGGCCACGCCGGCATTCAACCAGGGGCTGTGCGAGTTGTTCGACGTGGCCCCGCTGGAATTCGACGGTCGCCACGACAGCGTTTTCCACCCGTTCAATCGACAAGGGGCAAAGCTGATGGAGTACGTCACCGACCACGGCCCGTTCGCCGATGTGCCCGAGGCGTTCTTCTTCGAACACCTGGAGAAATGCTACCCGCACCTGTTCGGCGCGCAGGTGCCACTCTTGCTCGGTGACATGCAGGGCGATTTGAGTCGTGCCTGATCCGGCGTATGCTGCTGCGGCATTTATCCATCGAGGACGCCGTGATGCTGAAGATATGGGGCCGGAAAAATTCATCGAATGTGCGCAAGGCGTTGTGGTGCGCAGAAGAGTTGGCGCTGGCCTACGAGGCCATTGATGCGGGCGGGGCATTCGGTGTGGTGGACACGCCCGAGTACCGTGCGAAAAACCCCAATGGCCGAGTCCCGATGATCGAGGATGACGGCTTCGTGCTCTGGGAATCCAACACCATCGTGCGTTACCTGGCAGCTCGTCATGCGTCGGGTTCGGCCTGGTATCCCGCTGACGTACAGGCACGGGCCCAGGCTGAAAAGTGGATGGACTGGACCACTGCCAGTTTTGCCGCACCGTTTCGCACCGTGTTCTGGGGCGTCTTGCGCACCCCGACCGAGCAACAGGACTGGGCGGCCATCAACGCGGCGATCAAGGAGTGCGATGACTTGCTGGCGATGGTCGAGCAGACCTTGAGTGAGCAGCCCTACCTGTCGGGTAATGAAATCGGCATGGGTGACATTCCCCTGGGCAGTTTCATTTATGCCTGGTTCGAGATGCCCATCCAGCGCGCCGAACTGCCCGGTGTGCAGGCCTGGTACGCGCGGTTGCAGCAGCGTGCGGCCTACCGCAAGGCTGTCATGACCGCGTTGACTTAATACTTACTATCGACACACTTGACTGTACTTGTGCGGTGACGCCAAGCACCATTGCCTTCGTGCGCCGTGGTTGTATTGCTCGCCGCCCGCCCTTATCTATTCTTTTCTTCCCTCCCTTCTTGGTGCGTAATCCGATATGAGTTCCGCTCTGTCCATCCGGCAGCTAACCAAAACCTACGGCAACGGTTTCCAGGCCTTGAGTGGTATCGATCTGGACGTCGCCGAAGGTGACTTTTTTGCCTTGCTCGGCCCCAATGGCGCCGGCAAATCCACCACCATTGGTATTCTTTCCACGCTGGTGAACAAGACCAGCGGCACGGTGAACATCTTCGGTCATGACCTGGACCGCGAGCCCGCCGCTCTCAAGCGTTGCATCGGCGTGGTGCCCCAGGAATTCAACTTCAACCAGTTCGAAAAGACCTTCGACATCGTTGTGACCCAGGCGGGTTACTATGGCATCCCGCCGAAGATCGCCAACGAGCGCGCCGAGCAGTACCTGACCCAACTGGGCCTGTGGGACAAGCGTGACGTGCCGTCCCGTTCATTGTCCGGCGGCATGAAACGGCGCCTGATGATTGCTCGCGCGCTGGTGCATGAGCCGCGCCTGCTGATCCTCGACGAGCCGACTGCCGGCGTGGACATCGAACTGCGTCGTTCGATGTGGAGTTTCCTGACCGAACTGAACGAGAAAGGCATCACCATCATCCTCACCACCCATTACCTGGAAGAGGCTGAGCAGTTGTGCCGCAACATCGGCATCATCGACCACGGCACCATCGTCGAGAACACCAGCATGCGCCAGTTGCTCAGCCAACTGCATGTGGAAACCTTCCTGCTGGATTTGAAAAATGATCTGCAAGTGGTCCCGCAGCTCATTGGCTATCCGGCTCGCCTGGTGGACAGCCACACCCTGGAAGTCCAGGTGGACAAAGCCGTGGGTATCACCGGGCTGTTCGCCCAGTTGGCCCTGCAGAACATTGAAGTGCAGAGCCTGCGCAACAAAACCAATCGCCTCGAGGAGTTGTTCGTGTCCCTGGTGGAGAAAAATCTGGCGAAGGTGGCGGTATGAGCATGAGTTCCGAACTGCGCCCCAACCTCATCGCCCTCAATACCATCGTTTACCGTGAAGTCCGGCGCTTCACGCGGATCTGGCCGCAGACGCTGCTGCCACCGGCCATCACCATGGTCTTGTACTTCGTGATCTTCGGTAACCTGATCGGCCGGCAGATCGGCGATATGGGCGGCTTCACGTACATGGACTACATCGTGCCGGGGCTGATCATGATGTCGGTGATCACCAACTCCTACGGCAACGTGGTGTCGAGCTTCTTCGGCAGCAAATTCCAGCGCTCGATCGAAGAGCTGATGGTCTCGCCGGTGTCGCCCCATACGATCCTCATCGGCTATACCCTGGGCGGTGTGCTGCGCGGCCTGGCGGTGGGCCTGATCGTGACCCTGCTGTCGTTGTTCTTCACCGATTTGCAGGTGCATCACCTGGGGGTAACGGTATTGGTGGTGGTGTTCACGGCCACGATCTTTTCGCTGCTGGGTTTCATCAACGCCGTGTTTGCGCGCAACTTCGATGACATCTCCATCATCCCGACATTCGTGCTCACGCCGCTGACCTACCTGGGCGGGGTGTTCTACTCGATCTCCTTGCTGCCACCGTTCTGGCAGACCGTGTCCCTGGCCAACCCGGTGCTGCACATGGTCAACGCCTTTCGCTACGGCATCCTCGGGGTATCGGACATCAAGATCAGCATCGCGATTACCTTCATGCTGGTGGCGACCGTGGTGCTTTACATCGGTTGCGCGCGGTTGCTGGTCAGCGGGCGCGGGATGCGTACCTGACAAGACCGCGTCGCCTTCTTCGCGAGCAAGCCCGCTCCCACACTCGATATTCAGTGAACGCAAGATTAGCGTTCGACATAGATCAGTGTGGGAGCGGGCTTGCTCGCGAAGAGGCCAGTAAGAACACCACAAAAAAAGGCCTCCATTCCCAGGAGGCCTTTTTGTATTTCACATCCGGCTTTTCTTGCGCCGCCTCCACTGTCGGGCTACCCACCAGCGCCAGTAACTCATGGTGACGAAGTAGGCGAGGGCGCCGAGTACCAGGCCGGTCACCACCGAGCCGAGCAGGAACGGCTGCCACAAGGTGGACAACTGGCCGCTGATCCATTCCCAGGTCAGTTCTTCGGGCAGTGTCCGGGCGGGCACGTCCATCAGCCAGGCGCCGGTCTGGTAAGTGCAGAAGAACACCGCCGGCATGGTGATCGGATTGGTCAGCCACACCAGGCTCACCGCAATCGGCATGTTGCCGCGCACCGTGATGGCCAGTGCGGCGGCCAGCAGCATTTGCAACGGGATCGGCAAGAACGCGGCAAACAGACCGACGGCCATTGCCCGGGCCACAGAGTGTCGATTGAGGTGCCAAAGGTTGGGGTCGTGCAGCAGGGTGCCGAGAAAACGTAAGGATTTATGTTCCCGAATGCTCTCTGGGTCTGGCATGTAACGTTTGAATAGGCGCCGGGGCATAAGGCTTCTCGGTCGGTTCAACGCAGTAAGGCCGCAAGTATGTCTGGATTCTACGGCTGACAGATTCAGACTTTGTGACAATTGATAACGCCAGCGGTGCCGCTGACCGTCTATGCCTGAACAGGGCACTCTCAAGGACGGGTTATGCGCACAGGATTAGTCGCGTTTGCACTGGGGCTGTTGGCCCCGATTTTTTTACCGGCACTGCCGCCGCTGTGGCTGATTGCAGTCATGCCGGTGCTGGCGCTGATGGCGTTGCCGTTTCGAAGCTACCCGCTGGGTTTTTTCCTGTTCGGGCTGGCCTGGGCCTGCCTGTCGGCGCAGTGTGCGCTGGACGATCGGTTGCCCGCCGCGCTCGACGGCGAAACCCGCTGGGTCGAGGGGCGCGTCGTCGGTTTGCCGCAACAGGGCGATGGCGTGGTGCGCTTCGAACTGGCCGATGCCCATTCACGTCGTACCCGATTACCGACAACGCTGCGCCTCGCCTGGTTCGGTGGCCCGCCCATCAACAGCGGCGAACGCTGGCGATTGGCGGTGAAGCTCAAACGGCCCGCCGGGCTGCTGAACCCACACGGCTTCGACTATGCCGCCTGGTTGTTGAGCCGAGGTATCGGCGCGACCGGTACGATCAAGGACGGTCGTCTCCTGCAAGCGGCCCGGGGCGCCTGGCGCGACGAGGTGCGCCAGGCGCTGGCACAGGTCGATG
>NZ_ATLN01000043.1:0-16574 GCF_000416195.1 Pseudomonas sp. CFII68 | reverse complement strand
TCCCATTGTGGGAGCGAGCCTGCTCGCGATACGGCCGGCAGGTTATTGGCCGTTCACTTCTTCAACGCGTCATGGGCTTCCAGCGCGCGCAAGGAGTAGATGTACGCCGCACCTGCATTGAGCGACACCGCGGTGGCCAGGGTAGCGGCGATTTCTTCGCGGGTGGCGCCGGCCTTGATGGCCGCGTCGGTGTGTACGCCGATACAACCGTCACAGCGCGTGGTGATGGCGACGGCGATGGAGATCAGCTCACGGGTCTTGGCATCTAGCACGTTGTTTTCAGCCGCGGCTTCGTCCAGGGCCATGTAGGCCTTGACCATCTTCGGGTTGCTTTTACCCAGGGCGCCAAAGGCGCTCTTGATGGTAGGCAGCAGCTCGGACCAGTTGTTGAACATAGCGTTTGACTCCTAGTGGGAAAGGCGGGATTGCGCCCTTGTAGTCTTGACCATCCATGACGATCAAGCCCGGTTAGCGATGAAAAAGACCTGCGCGTCCGATTCAGGGCGCCCGGGCCGGCAACAGTTTCAAGGTGCCATGGGTATTGGCCGTCACTTCTTCCTCGGCCAGGTGCGCCTGGTGATACAGCCCCTCTATGTACGCCTCGGCCTGGTCCTCGTAATGCTTGTCGAACGGCACGCCGCTCTGGCCAACGGGGTTGATGGTGACGCTGTGGGTCGGGTCGGCGAAGTCGATGATGCGCCGCGTCGAAGGCCCATAGGTCACCGGCCACGGCGCCGGACCGATTTTGGCGGAGAGGTTGTTGGGCACCTCGTGGGTACCCGGTGCGGCGAAGGGGCCGACGTTGAAGATCCGGTCCAGCGGCTTTTGCAGGCCCAGCGGGTGGCCATGGGTCAGGGTGTGGGCCTTGCCCCATTGCCATTGCGTGGCATCGTCGCCGAGGGTGGTCTTCAGGTGGGTGAGGCTCTTGTCCCAGGCCTTTTTCACGGTGTCGGCACGGGTTTCCGTGCCGAGGGTCGTGCGGTCATCCCACCACGATGAATCTCCGGAGGTCGCCAGGCGTGGAAGGGCGGCGTCGATCACCCGCGTCGACAGCGCGGTTTCGAAGAAGCCGTCACCCAGCTCATCGTGCAGGGCGGCGTCGGCCAGGTTGAACAGGAACTGGTTGAACAGCGTGGCGCTGGTGGAGTCCAGGGGGTAATCGCCCGGCCATTGAGCCAGTTGTTCCACCCATTTGCGTTCCTGTGGGTCGTTGACCACCTCACGCAGCACCGGCAGCAAAGGCGCGAGCAGGCGAGGGCCGTAGGCGGTAGTGGTGCCCAGCTGCAGTTTCTGGGTGGTTTCGATGTCCCACTTCGCCTGCTTGTCGCTGAGCTGACGGTTGAGTTGCTGGCCGCGGTCGGCGAGGTTGTAGTAACCGGGGATCTCGATGCCGCTGGCCGGCACCGGCTGGAAATTGGCCGAGACGATGTAGCCCCGCGCCGGGTTCTCTTCCTGCGGATTGCTGCTGAACGGATAGAAACCTTCCTTTTCCGCCTCCGGGCTGCTGCCGTCGAGGATGAAGCCGGGCTTCACACCGGCTGGCCGCTTGGGCAGTTGCGCGGCGGCCCACCAGCCGATGTCCCCCTTGGCGTTGGCCCACACCACGTTCAGCCCGGGTGCGTGGATCTTGGCCGAAGCGCCGCGAGCCTTGGTGAGGGTGTCGGCGCGGTTGAGCTGGTAAAAGGCCTCGAGGATCGGGTTGCGGCTTTCCAGGAATCCCCACCACATGGCGACCGGGGTCTTGCCGGCGTTCGCACCGAGGGCATCGTTGACGATCGGACCATGGGGCGACTGGCGCAGCACCAGCGTCACCGGCGCCTGGCCCTTGACCGCGATCTGCTGCTCGCTGCGGGTCATGTCCACCCATTTGTCGCGATACCAGACCTGTTCGGGATTGTCCGGGTTGACCTTCTCGGCGATCAGGTCCAGGTCGTCGTTCTGGAACATGGTGACGCTCCAGCCGAAATCCTTGTTCATGCCCAGCGTCGCGAAGGGCAGCAGCGCCTGGTATTGCCCGTAGAGTTCGAACCCCGGGGCCGACAAGTGCGCCTCGTACCACACCGAAGGCGTGGAAAAACGGATGTGCGGGTCACCCGCCAGCAACGGCTTGCCGCTGTGGGTGCGGCTGCCGGAGACCGCCCAGGCATTGCTGCCCTCGAACTGCGGCAGGCCGTTATCAGCCAGGGCCTGCTCGCTCAGGCGGGCCAGGGCGTTGAGGTCTTTCCAGTCGGCGGCAGCCAGCGGCAGGCCGCCCTTGCGACCTTCGGCCAGCACACCTTGAGGCTGCCAGTCGAGGTCGAAAATGTTCAGGTAGTTGGCACCCAGCACATCGCGCACATAGGTCAGCAGGGGTTCGGTGCGAAAGGCCGCGGCGAAGCTGTAGGCCATGTAGCCGGTAACGCTCACGGTGTCTTCCGCGGTGAACGGGCGCTTGGGAATGCCCAGCACATCGAATTCCACGGGCCGGGTGTGGCTGTCCTGATAGGCGTTGATCCCGTCCAGGTAGGCTTGCATGGCGAGCCAGGCCGGGGATTGTGGGTCCTGCTCGGTCACGTAGGCCGTGGCGCGTTCGCGGATGCGCAGGCTGCGCATCAGCTTGTCAGTATCGAGCAGCTTCGGCCCCAGCACCTCGGCCAGCTCACCACGGGCGAGGCGGCGAATGATCTCCATCTGGAACAGCCGATCCTGGGCATGGACATAACCGAGGGCGCGGTACAGGTCGGTTTCGTTCTCGGCGCGGATATGCGGCACACCGCGTTCGTCGTAGCGCACCGTCACCGAGCCATGCAGCCCTTGCAACTGCACCGTGCCTTGGCGGGTGGGCTGCTTGCTGTAGAGGTAGCCGCCCGCGACGATGATCGCGGTGACGATCAATGACAGGAAGGCGATGAGGGTGCGCTTCATGGTGATTCCTTATTCTGGTGACAGCGGTCCCATGGTCTCGCTGTTGATTCCCTGTTTAGCATATGGCTGCTTCCCGGCGCATCGTCCGTCGGAGGGATTTTCTCCAGGTCGCCTCGCGGGCGGGAGTATAGGCGGTGGAAGGTTTCGGGCAGCGGCTGGGCGTTGGAGGCCGCGCTGCGAATCGGAAGGCTATCGTTGATCGGCACAGCATTCACGTCTGCCGTCGTCCAAGCACAAAGGGATGTGAGTCGGCGTGTGTCGCGAGGGCCGGCCGCAGGAGTCTCCTGCGGCCGGCGTAGAGGGGTGGTTTCAGCCGGTGATCGTCAAGCCATCGAAGGATGGCCCGGCGAATTCATCAGCTTGGCCGGGTAGTGGGTGCAGGTTCGTTGGACGGTCCGCCCTGGGTCCGCGCTTCGCCTCGCTCTGCCAGTTGAATGTCATCGCCAGAGGCTTTTTTAGGCCTCGTTGCCAGGCTCTGGGCCCATTCGGTACCCAGGTTAAGCCCTGCGATAGCGGTTTGCGGAACGACCTGGGTAAGGCCGCGGGTCACGTGGTAGGTATTTTCGAGGTCGCGCCGCCAGCCTTCCGGCTGGGTGTGGGGCAGACCGTCGCGGTTTGGACTTGTCACGTTCTGCAGCGGTACGTTTGCTCGTTTGGTCAGGTCGTCTTTGCCGCTCAGCGCCTTGTTTTCGAGCGGTGCCGCCACGCTGTTGGCAAAGAACGGAAGCAGCGTCAGGCCGGAGGAGAAAAAGGTGGTGACAATCTGCTCCATTTTTTCCCGCACTTCCGGGTTTTCACCCACCGCGGCTGCGTCACCCACGGCTGTACGCATGGCGACCCCTTCGCCTACGCCTACGATCCGGTTGGCGTAGTCGCTGATGTTGGTCATGCTGATCGGGTTGAGCTTTCCTGTCGCTTCGGAAAACGCCTTGGGTAGCAGCTCGCCCCAGTTGCGGTTTTCCGTTGTCACCCGGTAGGTAGGGATCTCCTCGTCACCGTGGGTTTGCGCATATTTCGCCACTGCCTGGCCACCCGCCATGAAGGAGCCACCCACTGCGGATGCCGCCGAGCGGGCGAGGATGCCGCTGGCATTTGTCGAGGAGAATTGATCAATGGTGTCGCGCACAGCATGGGCGGCACCGAAGGCGAGGTAGCCGGTGAAGTCGCCGCTCATGGTGCCAAAGTTGTTCGCGTTCTGTTTGAGCTTGAAGTCGTTGCGCTTTTGCTCCTGTGTGAGGTTGAGGGCATCGCGTCCAGCGTTCTCGACCCGACGTCCGTCCTGCGTGACGACTTGCAAGGCCTTGGGATAGACCGACATCGGATCGACTTTTTCCAGGCCGGCGCCGATGGTCTTGTCGACGACGACCTGGACGAATGGGCGGATGCCGTCGCTGATCACCTTGTGGGCGGCGCCAAGCACAGTCGAGGTCGCCGCGACATGCTTGCCGTAGGAGGCGTCCGCCATTTTTTCATCGATCGACGCAGTGATGGCGCCAAAGTGGCCCGCAGACGCCACGCCCTGCGGGATTCCCGCCCCGGCGAACACCGCCAGGCCGGTTACAAAGCCGCTCTTGGTCTTGAGGTCGGCGACATAGTCCTGGCGTGCGACGTTCTTCAGCGCGGTGTCCAGCACCTCGTTTTTCTTCGTCGCCGTTGCCAGTTCGCTTGGCGTGTTCGGCTTGTCGTCATCGGTCTTGAGCAACTCGCCAAGCTCCCCCTGGACCTCGCGTAACTGGCCCAGTTGATCCTTCGCCTGGTCGCGTGCGGCCGGGGGAAGGCTCTCGTTGTTCGCCGCTTGTTGCGCATGCTCGATTCGGCTTTCCATGAAGGTATTCAAGCGCGTGGGCATGTCTTGCGTCATGGCTTGCATGACACCTTTGGCATAACCGCGGAAGGCTTCATGGCTATTTTGCAGCAGCTGGCGGTCGCTCCCTTCCGGGGTTTTATCGATGACTTCCTGGCACAACGAATGATAGGCGCCAAGGGTATTACCCATGCGCTCGCAGTGTTTGCCCCAGACGGCTTTGAAACCGCCGTCCTCTTTCCTGTCGTCCTCGTTCTTGCCCAGGTACTCGTTGAAGTCCTTGACGAATGCTTCGGTTTCTTCGTGGCCCGACAGCATCGGGTGCGGTGTGCCGCCGAGTTCGGCGAGATGCTTCTGTACATCTTGATAACTTGTGCCTGGCGCGTAGCCCAATACTTTGCCTTCCAGGCTCATATGCTCACGTGCATAGCCAATGGGGTCGCTCTCAGGGTTTTTCTTGCCGAGGCTGTTGACCAGTCCTGTCAGGCGCTGCTGCCGGGTCCTGAGTGTTTGCTGGGTCTTGTCGGTCGCCTGCCCTTCGAAGTGATAAGGCACCAGGGGATTGGTGGAGGGCCGAACCTGCTCGGACAGGCTGGTTCCCACCGGCGTGATCCGATCGTCCTGCTGGTGCAGCGCCGCCGAGCTGGTGCTTCGTCCTACTGATAAATCTGGCATGTCGTGCTCTCCTAGATTGACAGGGCGCTGTTGAGCCCGGTGCTACGGGGGGTGGGTTTGTGTTGGGTGGGCTTGGCGGTGTCGTTTGGGCTGGCGCCGTCGAAGAAGTAGCCATCGCGCCAAATCAACGCCATGTCGGCGGCACCGCCCATCAGCCCGAGCAGGCGCTCGGCCGTGAGGGTTTCCAGGGGGACGTGGCCGATCAGGATTACCTGTTCGCTGTCGCGGTTGTAAGACAGGGAAGGGCAGAACGCGCCGCTCAGCAGGTACAGGTTGGTTTCCAGCAGCCGTTGCAGGACCGCTTCCCGATTCGCCACCGGCAATGGCCCGAAGCTGCAGTAGATAAAGACGTCTCCCTCACCCACGCCAGGGGTGTGCTTGAGGGAAAAGTCGACATCCTTGACCGACAGGTTCGCCTGCTCGTAGAACGCTGCCGGGGTAGGAATCATTGTGAGTTCGCAAAGCTGATCGATCAGCTTGCAATAGATGGGTGACGCCATGAGTGACCTCGCATTGTCATCCAGGCGCCGACGAGCGCCTGCTGCCCATGGTGAGTGACACCTGCGGCATTTCGGTTCCAACCGACCGCCGCTGCGGGCCGATGCCGACGCGCCGGGCGAACTGCGTGGAACCGCAGCCCTGTGATCTGCCACCCAATGGCGCCACCTCACTCAAGGTTGACCGCCCATGTCCCGATCACTTGCACCTTTGCCGGCCCTTCGAATCGTCCCCAAAGGGTTGTCCATGCTGGCCGTGGCGACCTTGCTGTATGGTTGCCAGCACCTCGAACCGCAGCTGACCATTGGCGATCCTTCCGCCAACGAGCCTTACCGCTCGCAACTGCGCTGGCTTGAGCCGGCGCCTACGGACACGATCATCCAGATCGGCGAGTCATCCCCGCAAAGCGGCGGCAGCCTGTGGACGCGCATGCGCCAGGGGTTTTCCTTGCAGGCCAAGACCCAGGGGGTGGCGCGCATCGATGAGCAACGCCGCTGGCTGATGGATCGCCCGGCGTTTCTCACCCAGACCGGGCGTGCCGGCAGCCGTTACCTGCACTTCATCGTGGGGGAACTGAACAAGCGCAACATGCCGCTGGAACTGGCGCTGTTGCCGGCCATCGAGAGCGGGTTCAATCCGAACGCCCAATCGCCGGCCCAGGCCCTGGGCCTCTGGCAATTCATTCCCGCCACGGGACGCCGCTACCAATTGCAGCAGGGAGGCGACTATGACGAGCGCCGGGACATTCCGTCATCGACGCGGGCCGCCCTGGATTATTTGTCCTACTTGCACGATTACTTCGACGGCGACTGGCTACTGGCGCTGGCCGCCTACAACGCCGGGGAAGGGCGGGTGCGCGACGCTATCACGCGCAATCGCGCCCGCGGCCTGGCAACCAATTATTGGAACCTGTCGTTGCCCGGTGAAACCCAGAACTATGTGCCGCGACTGCTGGCGCTGTCGCAACTGGTGAATGCGCCCGCCGACTATGGCGTGAGCCTGGCGCCCATCGCCGACCAGCCGTATTTCCAGATGGTCGCCTTGGCGCAGCCCGTGGACCTGGCGCATCTGGCGCAGTTGTCCGGTGTGCATGAGCGAGAGTTGCGCATGCTCAACCCTGCCGCGCGCGGTCGGGCCAGGGGGCGCTTGCTGATGCCCATGGAAGCGTCGCGCAGGTTGCAGGCCCAACCGGACATGATCGCCAAGGCGGCGCTGCCCCGCGTGGCCGGTAGCGAAGAACAAGTGGTTGCCTCACCCGATACCGGCGTGGCCGAGCCGCAGGTGGCAGAGGTGGTCGTGCCGCCAGGGGTGTGAGCCGATTATCCGCCATGTTGATCGTTCCCACGCTCTGCGTGGGAATACATCCCGTGACGCTCTGCGTCACCTTCCAGAAGCGGAACGCGGAGCGTCCCTGGCGGCATTCCCACGCGGAGCGTGAGGAACGATCTTCCACAGCCCCCACCACCTGATCTTTCGGATCTCCAGGGCCTACAGGCAGCCCATCGCGATATTGGCCAGGCCGCGTGCACGTGGGTCCATCAAGACGTAGGAGCCAATGGTGTTGCAGGCGAAGCCGAACGCCACGCCGCGCTCAGGGTCGGCAAACCCGATGGTGCCACCGGCGCCCATGTGGCCGAACGCCTCGTTGCCCATGCCATAACTGCCGTTCGCCACGTCCGGCTGGTTGAGCATGATGCCCAGGCCGAAGCGCGTGGGGGTCTGGATGGTCGGGTCGTATTCGGCGCTGTGCTCGCGCAACATTTCGTTGAGCAGCGGTGACTCCAGCAGTTGCCCGTCGAGCAGACCGGCGTAGAACGCCGCCAGGCTGCGGGCATTGCCATGTCCGTTGGCCGCCGGTTGGGTCATGCGTTTCCAGCCCGCCTCGTTACTGCGTCCCAGCACCATGGGCGGGTTGGCGAAGGCCAGTGTGCTCATGGCGGTCGGCTCGTTGAGCACGTCCGTCAGTACTCGCCCAAAGGCCTCATCGTCGATCTCGTCTTTGGTGCGTGCCATGTAGGCGCAGCGGGCGATGGTCGCGTCGTCCAGGCCGAGGTGGAAGTCCAGCCCAAGCGGCACCGCGACCCGCTGATGGATGCTTTGCGCCGGCGTCAGGCCATCCATCCGGCGTAGCAGTTCGCCGAGGATCCAGCCGAACAGCAAGGGCGAATAGGTCTGCTGTTCTCCGGCTGCGGCCCAGGGAGTTTCCTCGGCGATCAGGTCGGTCATGGTGTGCCAGTCGTAGAGGGTTTCCGGTGCCAGGGGCGTGCGCAGCGCTGGCAGCCCGGCACGGTGGCAAAGCACCTGGCGCAGGGTGATCGACGCTTTGCCGGCGTTGGCGAATTCGGGCCAGTAGCGGCAGACCGGCGCGTCCAGCTCCAGGCGTCCTTCGCCGACCAGCTGCATGATCGCCACCGCCGTGAAGGGCTTGGTGCAGGAAAACAGATTGAGCAGCGTGTCGCGCTGCCAATGGTTGTCCGGCTCCGGCCCGGCAGTGCCGGCCCACAGGTCGATGACTGTTTCGCCGTCAATCTGGATGCACAGGGCGGCGCCGCGTTCGAAGGGGCTTTGCATCAGCCGGATAAACGCCTCTTTGACCGGTTCGAAACGGGTGTCGCATTGGCCATGGATAGCAGGTGCACGCGTCATGTCAGCTCCACACAAGGGTTGGTGTTTCCCTTTGAGTGACCGTGGCCGTGCAAACGGTTCACCGGCACATACTACAGACCCATGTAGGAGCGAGTTCGCTCTCACAGGTAATGCTGTTCACTTAAGCGTTTATCGGAGATTTGGTCTCCATTCCGAGGCCTGTTTCAGGTGTATATACATCCGTTTCTCCGGTAACGGCGACTTATGGTTCCGCCCTTACGGCGGCTCACTTTTGAGAAGCCCGGGAGCCGGCCCAGTCAAAAGTAAGCAAAACGCTCTTGCCCCACCACTCGCTGCCTCGCTTAGGCTCGGCATGCCCGAACGCAGGCATTGCTCCGTGGGCCGCCGCGAAGGGCCATCCATGGCCCAGCGCGGCTACCTCGGCATCCATGCCGAGGTGCCCACGGCCCAATACCTGCGTTCGGCCATCGTGGTTAACGGGGCGCTCGAGATCAACGTCCACCGCGAGGCGGCCTAATAGCCGACCTGGCTCTCCCGGTCGTACACCCGTCAGATCTGTGGGAGCAAAGCTTGCTCGCGAAGGCGATGTGTCAGTTTGCGGTGATGTTGGATGTGCTCGCGATAGCGGTGGTGCAGATGCCTAGAAGCTCGACCTGCCCTTTGTTCTTGCTTTGGGGCTCTAAGTGAACAGCATTGTGCCCCCACAGGGATCTTTTTTGGCGCGCCCTGCCACTCAGGAGCAATGATTGATGCCCCTGGAGAGTGTTCATGGCTTACGAGCGTACCCTTGATTTGAATAGCGACGCGTTTCGCGGCGAGGCTTATCGGCATTATGCGGCGCTGCGCCAGGCGTCCCCGGTGTTCTTCAGCCAGGCCGAAGGGCAGTTGCCGATGTGGTACGTCACCGGTGCCCGGGAAGTCGAGGAGGTGCTGCTGGACAACGAGCGCTTCGCCCGTGACCCGTCGCGGATCGATGCGCAGTTCGCTGCGATGCTCGGTGGTGAGCAATCCATCGCGTTTCTTAACGACCACATGCTCAACCGCGATGGCGACAGTCATCGCCGCTTGCGTCGCCTGGTCAACAAGGCCTTCACGTTGAAGGCGGTGAACGCCCTGCGGCCGCGTATCGAACAGATCGCCGAGACGTTGCTGGAGCCCGTGCGGTCGAGCGGGAAAATGGACGTGGTGAGCCAATATGCATTCCCTTTATCGATCACCGTCATCGCCGAGCTGCTTGGCGTCCCCGCGCACGACCGTGACGATTTTCGTCGTTGGTCCCACATGATCGTCCAGCAGGTGGGGCACGACCTGAGTGAGTTGCGGCATTGCTACAACGAATTCGCGGGCTACATGCTCGCGTTGATCGACCAGCGTCGAGCACAGCCGGGCGATGACCTGGTTTCGGCGCTGGCGCAGGTCGAGGAAGAGGGCAGCATGCTCAGCCAAAGTGAGCTGTGCAGCATGATCGCGCTGCTGATCATCGCCGGACACGAAACCTCGGCGTCGATGATCGGCAATGCGGTGCACATGCTCGTGCAGCACCCGAAGGCGCTGGCGCGATTGCGTGACGAGCCGGCATTGATGCCTGGCGCGGTCGAGGAGTTTCTGCGCTATGACTCCTCGGTGGAGCGGGCCATGGTCCGCTTCGTCACCCGGGACACCGAACTGGCCGGGCAACGCTTGCTGCGCGGGCAACTGCTGATCGCGGTGGTAGGCTCGGCCAATCGTGACGAAGCGCTGTGTGCAAATCCTGACACGCTCGACATCACCCGCCCGGCCTGCCCGCACATGTCGTTTGGCAAAGGCACGCACTATTGCCTGGGCGCCTCGTTGGCCCGGCAGGAGTTGGAAATTGCACTGAATACACTTCTTCGATGCTGCCCTGGGCTGCAATTGGCGGTCGATCCCGGCGCCGTACGCTGGCGTTATGTACCCAACTTCAGGGGGCCGGAGGCGTTGCCGGTGCGCTGGTCGGTGGATTGATGAGAACGAGCAAGCTCGCGCTGGGTTCTGTAGGAGCTGGCGAAGCCTGCGATCTTTTGATCTTTTGATCTTTTGATCTTTCGCTTGAGATTCAAGTGTCTGGGGAAAGATCGCAGCCTCGTTGCACTCGACAGCTCCTACACAGCTCCTCCAGTGGGAGTCACTGGGCTGTGCAAAAAATGGCATCGGCTCGAATGAGCGCAGGCCCATGCCTGAGAAAGAGGCGGCTCGCCCGACTATCCAGCCGGACGAGCCGTGGACTCACGCCAGGCTGGCCTCCTCGTTTTGCGCTGGCGCTGAAAGGGTGGTGGATGCCGTGTCGCCTGGTGTCAGGTGCAGGCCGTAGAGCACAACGTCCGCACGGTTATCAGCGAACCGGGCAATCCCTGGAAAGCGTCCCCATTGGGTCGCGCCAAGCCCTTGTACGCCGCGTTTACTGGCCTCGTTGTGCTCGATGATCCAGGCCACCAGCGTCTCGAAACCATACTGCCTGGCCAACACCACCGCGGCTTGGCCAAGGCGGATGCCGACACCGCTGCCGATGTGGTCGCCGCGCACGTAGATCGACACTTCGCCGGTCAATCGGCAGGCCTGGGCGCCCCAACAGAAGCGGTTGACGATCAACCAGGCGATGACTTCACCTGCGCGTTCGAGCACGTAGATCGGATCACCCTCGTTGACGAAACAGTCGACGAAAAACGTCATTTCCTTCAGGGAAAACGCTCTGAGCACGGGGGAGCTGGTACCTCCCAGAGCGCTTTCGTTGAAGATATCTGTCATCACCGGCAAGTCGTCGGGGGTGTAGCGGCGCACGCCGCGTGGCAGGTCGGGTCGGCTGTTCAAACGATTGTGGGTCATGGTCGGGCTTCTCCGTAGACGCTGCGTTTGAGTTGTTCACGCGCGCGAAACAACCTTGAGCGCACGGTACCAATGGGGACGCCCAGCCTCTCGGCGGCATCGCGGTAGCTGCTCTCGGTGTCCACGGCGGTCCACAGGGTGTCGCGCATGTCCTTGGGCAGCGCGTCCATGGCTATCAGCGTACGGTCCAACAGCCGACGGTTGTCGCACAGTTCACTCAGGTCAATGTCGTCACTGGACTCGTTGAACTCGCTTTCATCGAAAGTGCTCAGCGGTGGCTGCGCGTAGAAGCGGCGGAAATGGTTGCGGATCAGGTTGAGGGCGATACCGCACAACCAAGTGTCCTGCTTTGCCAGCCCTTTGAACTTCTGCTGGTTGCGCCAGGCTTCCAGGTACGTGAGCTGGATGATGTCGTCGGCGTCGTCTTGATTGAGTACACGTTTTTGCACAAACAGACGCAGTTTGCGCGCCTCGCCGAAGCAGATGCCTGGCGCACCTGCGGGTGCCGGGGAGGTTTTCGGGGGGGCCATGAGATTCAGGCTGTTCATCAATAAATCCCTCTGAGTAGGTTCCATAGCGTCGATAAAAAATGTCGACGTTTCCCCTGTCAGCAGGACCTGTGCCAAGCCGGTTTAATGATTTATCTACTTGATAAATAATGGTTTTTGTTTAGTGTTTTTGCTCTATTTGTGCAAGAGCATGCACAACCGTCCCAAACTCCACTGCATGAAATTGCACCGAGCGAACGCTCGGGCAGGAAACCCTCCCTAACTGGTCAGAAAAGGCCACGACCGCGGATGGAACTGAATGCTGGATCGCCGCCACCCACTGAGCGTCCGAAACCACGCTCATGGCCATCATGAAAGTAGAAGCCCCGACAAATGCGCATATTGCCGTCAACCTTGCCCAGGCCGCTTCGGCCGTTGTGGGCATGGGCAGGCCTGTCGAATCGTTTCAGGCCGTGCAGTCCAATTCGATGGAGGAGGTCGGCATGACCTTCAGCCATCATGTGGAGCGCAATACCAAGGCGCTGAGCCAGCGGCGCATCCGCAATGCCCGCAGCGAGGTGGGCCAGATGCGCGTCGAGACGCGCGAGCAGTTGGAGGAGTGGTACGACCAACTTGGCCACCCAGGCAAGCAGAGCCTGGGGGCAATGGCCGCCCAGGCGGGTTTGTTGTTGTGTGGCGAGCCGGTGCTTGAAGAGGTGGTGCAGTCCACCGGTGGTGACCCGGCCCGTACCGACCTGATCCTGCAGCAAGCGTTGCGCGAGGCCGAAGTGCAAGGTCGTCTCGTTGAAGCCCAGCGCGCTCGCGACTACCTGCAGCTATTGCGCGAGCGTTATGGCGCGCAGATCCAGGCGGGCATGAACATCGCCGAGGCCTTGCGCGCTGCGGGCGGCGATCCCGAACTGCGCCAGGCAGTACGGCGGCTCTACTACGACACCGTGGTGCTCAAACAGTCGTTACCCACCATGATGCAGGCGCTGCTTGGCTTGTTCGGCGAGGCGGCATTCGTGCCGGGGCTGGACATGATGCGCCGAGCACTGGCTGACGACATCGCCGCCCACACACCGTCACGTCCTACCGCGCTATTGCGCACGTTGTTGATCGGCCTGGCCGCCTCGACGCAACTTGGCAGTGTCCTGCACAGCTGCCGCCGTTTGCTCGAACAACTGGCCTACAGTTGCCCGGCCAGCCAGCTCACGGCAGTGCTGTTGCTCCAGCGCATGCTGGGGTTTGTCAGCAGTGGCCTGTCGGCGGCGGAAGTACGGCGCATCGGGCGTGAATTGGGTGGAGAAGAGGAGCGCGACCAACTGGTCTCCCTGAACGGCCTGTACCCCTTGCTCAAGCGTTTGCCGCTGCCACTCTGGCGGGATAGCAAAAGCCGACAGACCGCGCTGAAGAACCTGTTGGTGCTGCTCGATGAGCGCTCCCGTGGCGAGCCCCGAAGCCAGACCGCCGCCCCGGTGATTGGAGCGCGCTCATGATCGCCCTGTTGAACAAAGTCGCCAATGAAGCGGTGCGACGCATCGAGGTGGTTGCGGCGTTCGTGGTGCTCGGCATCGTGTTCATGCTGATCCTGCCCTTACCGACCTCGGTGGTCGATGCGCTGATCGCGATCAACATCTGTATCTCCTGCCTGCTGATCGTGATCTCGCTGTACCTGCCACGGCCGTTGGCGTTTTCCTCGTTTCCCGCGGTGCTGCTGCTGACCACGCTGTTCCGGCTGGCGTTGTCGGTGGCAACTACCCGATTGATCCTGCTCCAGGGCGACGCCGGTCATATCGTCCAGGCGTTCGGTAATTTCGTGGTCGGAGGCAACCTTGCAGTCGGCTTGGTCATCTTTCTCATTCTGACGGTGGTCAACTTTCTGGTGATCACCAAGGGCTCGGAGCGGGTCGCCGAAGTGGCGGCGCGGTTCACCCTGGATGCGCTGCCGGGCAAGCAGATGTCCATCGACAGCGACCTGCGCGCGAACCTGATCGATGTCAGTGAAGCCCGGCGGCGTCGCGAGGAGTTGAACAAGGAAAGCCAGCTGTTCGGTGCGATGGACGGGGCGATGAAATTCGTCAAGGGCGATGCCATCGCGGGTTTGGTGATCGTGGTGATCAACCTCATCGGTGGCTTTACGGTCGGCATGATGCAGCACGACATGGGCGCGTCTGAATCGATGCATTTGTATGCCGTGTTGACCATCGGTGACGGTCTGATCGCGCAGATTCCGGCACTGCTGATTTCCCTCACCGCGGGCATGATCATCACCCGGGTGTCGCCGGAAGGGCAGCCGGCGGGCAGTAGCGTCGGCAAGGAAATCGCCCAGCAGTTGACCGCCGAACCCAAGGCCTGGGTGATCGCTTCGGTGGGCATGCTCGGCTTCGCGGCCTTGCCCGGCATGCCCACGCTGGTGTTCATCGTCATCGCCTTGATCACCGGCACCGCCGGCATCGTTCAGCTCTACTCGCGCGCCCGGCAGGCACGCCAGGGTGACCAGCCAGCGGAGGTCGTGGCCCCTGCACAGAACGGCGCTGAAGACCTGCGCAGCTTCGACCCGACCCGTGCCTTTCTTTTGCAGTTTTCCAAAGCCATGGAAGGTAACGCTGCCGCCGAGGAAGTCATCCAGGCGATCCGCAAGAAGCGTAACGCGCTGGTGGCCGGCTTTGGCCTGACCTTGCCGCCTTTCGAGATCGAATACAGCGCGTTGCTGGAGGACGACGAGTTCCGCTTCTGCGTGCACGAGGTGCCGATGTTGCGGGCCACTTTCGGAGAGCGCGTGGCGGTGGCTCGCGGGCCGCTGCCGTTGGAACCGCGCGACGGGCAGGTCGGCAGCGAGGTGCGTGACGAGCAGCAGTGGCTCTGGCTGACGCCCGACGAGTTGCTGGTGGAGCGGATGAGCCGCGCGATGTTTGCCACGGGCCCGCAATTCTTGGGGCTTCAGGAGAGCAAGTCGATTCTAAGTTGGCTCGAAGCGGGCCAGCCAGAGCTGGTGCAAGAGCTGCAGCGGACCATGCCCCTGGCCCGTTTCGCCGCCGTGCTCCAGCGCCTGGCCGGCGAAGGTGTGCCGCTGCGCGCGGTGCGGCTGATCGCCGAGTCCTTGATCGAGCATGGGCAGCACGAGCGTGACGTCGGTGCGCTGACCGACTACGCGCGCATCGCCCTGAAGTCGCAGATCTATCACCAGTACCGCGACGAAGACGGCCTGCACGTGTGGTTGTTGACGCCGGAAACCGAAGGCCTGTTGCGCGATGCGCTGCGCCAGACCCAGACGGAAACCTTTTTTGCCCTGGAAAGCCTGCATACCCGCGCCTTGGTGATGCAGTTGCGCGAAGGTTTCCCGTTGCGCGCCAAGCGCGTGGCCGTGCTGTTGGTGGCGCAAGACCTGCGGGCACCGCTGCGCGATTTGTTGCGCGATGAATTCAATCACGTGCCCGTGCTCGCCTTCAGCGAGTTGCACAGCAACGCCCAGGTCACGGTGCTGGGGCGCTTTGACCTCGAGCAGGAAAAACTACGGATGGAGGATGCTGCGTGACGGGCTTGTCTTGGCACGCCAGCAGCGGTGCCTCCACGTAACGATGCAAATCCAGGTGCGTTCGATGGCCTGGCTGTGACAGAGGACGGGGGCCGCCGGTGCCCCGTCGTACTACCGGATCGTGGGCGAGCGTCTGTCGCCCCTTGAGGAATTGACCATGTTCGAACTGCGAGTCTTGAGTGGTCTGCACCGAGGTGCGGCGTTGCCGCTGATTGGCGAGCAATGGGTGGTCGGGGCGGCGGAGGAGGCCGACCTGGCGCTTTACGATCCGGGCATCTGTGGGCGACACGTGAGCCTGCGGCAGGTGCAGGGCCAGTGGCTGTTGGAACGGCTGGAGGGCACCGTTTGCGATGGACAAGGCCAGCCTTGGGCTGCGGCCGAGCCCTTGCAGAGCAATGCCCCGTTTGCCGTGGCAGGCGTTTGGCTATGCTTGTCCCCGGCTGATCAACCCTGGCCCGAAGAGGCGGCACTGGATGATGCCGCGCATCTGGCGTCGGACCGGGAAACCCCGAAACCCGCCATGCGGCCGTCCTGGCCCAAGCGCCTGGCCATTGCCGCTGCGGTGATCACCGTTGCCTCCAGCGCCTGGGCCTTTACCAGCCAGCCGGCGCAGCCCGTGGCACGCAGCCCGGCCCAGCAGCTCAAGCAGAGCAAGGTGGCCTTGGACAATGTCGAGGCGGTCCGCCTGGAGCTTGATCGCATGTTGCAGGAACGTGATCTGGGCGCCGGTGTGCGGGTCGAGAGCCAGGACGACCGGCTGGTCCTGGTGGGCGAGTTGCCGCGCCAACGCCTGGCGATGGTCGAACGGTTGATCGAGCGCTTCCACGACCGCTACGAAACACCGATTGGGATCACCGCCAACGTCAATGAACGGCTGACGAAGCTGCCGTTTCAGATCGCCCAGATCGTGGGCGGTAAGCATGGCCACGTGGTCACCGCCGATGGACGTCGGTTGTTCCTGGGCGACCAGATCGATGGCCTGCGCTTGACCGCCATCGACAGCGGCAAAGTCACCTTCGAGGGCGACCAACGCTACGAGGTCACTTGGTGATGACGCAGGCGGCCATCGCGCGACTGGAGGCCTGGGAGGCCGGGCAATTGGCGCACTTGCGTCGCTTCGCGCCGGTCATGGTGCGCGGACGGGTGCAGCGGGTCAGCGGCATCTTGCTGCAGTGCCGACTGCCGGGGGCGCAGATCGGCGACCTCTGCCGGGTCGAGC
>NZ_ATLN01000042.1:0-48923 GCF_000416195.1 Pseudomonas sp. CFII68 | reverse complement strand
CAGCAACGGATATGTACCCAATCCAATCCAACCCACCCCAAACCAACACCAAAGAAAACGGCGCCTTCCCCTCCCTCGGAAAAAGCGCCGTATCCTTAAGTGAACAGCATTACGCTCAATGCGCAGCGTTCTTGTACTTCACCAGACAGTGTCCGGCTTACAGCGCCATGTCAGCCGCTGGGTTGGCCTCAGGGGCTGCGCCCGGCTTGGCCGGTGCCACGTTAGCGGCTGGCTTGCCGATTGCCGGTGGCGGGTCCAGTTGCAGGACCTCGCTGGTGTACGCCCATTCCTGGGCAACGCGCTCAGGGCTATCGTTGAGCTTGGTGCCGTAGCTTGGCACGATCTGGCGCAGCTTTTCCTGCCAGGCCGGGCTGGCGACCTTGTCCTTGAAGACCTTCTCAAGCACGGTCAGCATGATCGGTGCAGCGGTCGAAGCGCCTGGCGAGGCACCCAGCAGGCCGGCGATGCTGCCGTCCTGGGAGGCGACCACTTCGGTGCCGAGTTTCAGCACGCCGCCCTTCTCTTCGTCACGCTTGATGATCTGCACGCGCTGGCCAGCCTGCCACAGGCGCCAGTCTTCTTGCTTGGCCTCCGGGAAGTACTCTTTCAGGGCGTTGAAGCGATCTTCATCCGACAGCATCAGTTGACCGGCCAGGTACTCGACCAGTGGGTACTGTTCGATACCGACCTTGGTCATCGGCCACACGTTGTGGGTGGTGGTGCTGGTCAGCAGGTCGAAGTACGAACCGTTCTTCAGGAACTTGGTGGAGAAGGTTGCGAACGGGCCAAACAGGATCACGCGCTTGCCGTCGAGCACACGGGTGTCCAGGTGCGGAACCGACATCGGCGGTGCGCCCACCGAAGCCTTGCCGTAGGCCTTGGCCAGGTGCAGCTGGGCGACGGTCGGGTTTTCGGTGACCAGGAACGAACCACCCACCGGGAAACCTGCGTACTCACGCGCTTCCGGGATGTCGGACTTCTGCAGCAGGTGCAAGGCACCACCGCCAGCGCCGATGAACACGAACTTGGCGTCGGTCTCGGTTTCGGTACCGTCTTTGAGGTTCTTGTACGAAACGCGCCAGGTGCCGTCTTCGTTGCGGGTGATCTCTTCCACTTCGCTGGACAGCTTGAGGGAGAAGTTCGGCTTGGTTTGCAGGTAAGCCGCGAACTGGCGGGTGATTTCGCCGAAGTTCACGTCGGTACCCAGTGGACTCCAGGTGGCCGCGACTTTCTGGCTCGGGTCACGCCCTTGCATCATCAGCGGAACCCACTTGCTGATCTGCTCGCGATCTTCGGAATACTGCATGCCGGCGAACAACGGACTGGCCTGGAGGGCTTCGTAGCGCTTCTTCAGGAACGCGATGTTGTCATCACCCCATACGAAGCTCATGTGCGGCGTGGAGTTGATGAACGAACGCGGGTTCTTCAGCACACCGTTCTTGACCTGCCAGGACCAGAACTGACGGGAGATCTGGAAAGCTTCGTTGATTTCAACGGCCTTGACGATCTCGACCTTGCCGTTCTTGTCTTCCGGCGTGTAGTTCAGTTCGGCCAGCGCAGAGTGACCCGTACCGGCATTGTTCCAGCCGTTGGAGCTCTCTTCGGCAACACCGTCCAGGCGCTCGACCATTTCCATGGTCCAGCCCGGCTCCAGCTCATTGAGCCAGACGCCGAGTGTCGAGCTCATGATGCCCCCACCAATGAGCAAGACATCCACTTTTTTTGGCTCGGCGGCGTGCGTGGTCGCAAGACCCATCGCCATCGCCAGGCCCAGTAGCGCCGTGTGTGTTTTCTTCAACATGTGTGTATCCCTAGGATGAACGCCATTCCGCCCACCTGTCCTGGTCAAGGATAGACCACATCCGCGAGCGGCAACGCCAGCAGGATGGGTATCGAGACGGACTGGAGGATGGACCTACAGGGCCGAGCAATACGTCGGCCTCTCGTTTATGTCTCTCCGGCGCTGACTTCTTGTAGGTTTTGGCTTCAGCTGGGGTGAGGGCCGCTGCAAACGGTGTTCATCGGGCCTGGCGCGGCCGTGCCCGATTGTCGCAGCGAGGGGAGTTTACATAAGGAAATAAACAGATCGAAGCGTCTTTTTACATTCCGGGCAAAAACGCCGACCAAATGACGGCATTTTGCTGGCTCTCAGGACCTATTCGCGTAGGAGCTGAGTGGGAGCTGTGTGGGAGCTGTGTAGGAGCTGTGTAGGAGCTGTCGAGTGAAACGAGGCTGCGATCTTTTAATTCATTCGCTTAAGACTCAAGCGGCCAGGGCAAGATCGCAGCCTCGCTGCACTCGACAGCTCCTACACAGCTCCTACACAGCTCCTACAGAGTATCTACAGCACCAACCTATCCGAGCATCTGACTCAACACCGCCCGCAACTTGCCAGGCTTGACCGGCTTGTTGAGCAGCGGTGCATCCAGCTTGCGCAAGGCGCGGCGGCACTGGTCGCTGCGGTCGGCGGTGATGATCACGGCCGGGATCGTCTGGTGGAAATGCTCGCGCAGGTGCTTGACCACTTCACACCCCACAACCCCATGATCCAAGTGGAAATCCGCCAGGATCAACTCCGGCGCGCGCCCTTGCAGCACATCAAGGGCGCCCGCTTCGTCGGTGGCGGTCAAGACTTCGCAGCCCCACTGCCCCAACAGCGCCGCCATGCTTTGCAAGATGCTCAGTTCGTTGTCGATCACCAATAGACGGCGCCCCGGCAGCGGGTTGCCGGCGACCGCCTGTACCGGAACCTGGGACGCGGGCAAGGGTTTTTCGCTGGACAGCGGCACCTCGATACTGAACACCGAGCCCCGCCCCGGCCGAGAACGCACCTGGACCCGGTAGCCGAGGATGTGGGCGATGCGTTCGACAATCGCCAACCCCAGGCCCACGCCTTTGCGATCCGCCGCCCGCCCAACGTCGAGCTGGTTGAATTCCAGGAAAATCGACTCCAGGCAATCGGCCGCGATGCCCCGCCCTGTGTCCCAGACCTCGATGCTCAACTGCCCTCCCCGGCGCCGGGCCGCCAGGAGAATACCGCCCTGAGCGGTGTAGCGGCAGGCATTGCTCAGCAGGTTGCGCAGGATACGGCTGATCAATCGCAGGTCGGTCAGCACCGCTTCATCGCCAAAGCGCACCCGCAGCTCCAACCCCGCGGCGCCGGCCACCGATTGAAACTCGGAAACCAGCGGCCCCAACAACTCATCCAGTCGATACGGCGCCAGGTCGGGCTTGACGGCGGCCTGGTCCAGCCGGGAAATGTCCAGCAGGTCGGTGAGCAGGTCTTCTGCGCCTTCGAGCGCCTGATGAGTGCGTTCGACCAGCACATGCTCGGCCGTAGGCAATTGGCGTTCACGCAACGTGGCGATCAGCAGGCGGGCCGCGTTGAGTGGTTGCAGCAGGTCATGGCTGGCGGCGGCCAGGTATTTGTCCTTGCTGCGGTTGGCGGCCTGGGCGACGTCCCGGGCGTCGCGCAATTGCTGTTCGACCAGCTCGCGCTGGGCAATCTGCTGCTGCAGGTTGTGGTTGGCTTCCAACAGCGCATCGGTGCGCTCGGCCACCCGCTGTTCCAGTTGATCATTGAGCTGTTGCAGGTGTTGCCGGGCCTGCTCCAGCTCATCGAGGCGCGCCGCCAGTTCCGGATAGTGACTCTTGCGCGTCGAGTGATTGCCCAGCCCCAGCAGCCCTTCCAGGGCTTTTTTCTGCTCGTCAGAGGGCTTCGCCATAGACGACCTCGACATCCCGCTGGCTCGACTCCCGAGGGTTGGTGAGGATGCACGGGTCGTGCATCGCATGCTGCGACAGGAACGGAATGTCCGAGGTGCTCACGCCATGCAGGCCCAAGGTCTCGTGGAAACCGATGGTGCGCTTGAGGGCAATCAGGTGCTCCACCAGCCGAGTGCGGATCTGCCGGTGGTTGAGCCCCCGGCAGTCGATGCCCAGCGTCTCGGCAATCACCTTGAAACGCTCCGGCGCCGAGTTGTAGTTGAACGCCACCACGTGCTCCACCAGTACCGCGTTGCACAAGCCATGGGGCAAATCGAGGAAACCGCCCAGGCTGTGGGACATCGCGTGCACGGCCCCAAGGATTGCGTTGGAGAACGCCAGCCCGGCCTGCATGCTGCCCAGCATGATTTTCTCCCGCAGGGCGATGTCCGCCGGGTTGGCGATCATCTGCACCAGGTTGCCGTTGATCAGGCGCATCGCTTCCAGCGCATGGGGGTCGGTCAACGGGCCGTGGCCGGTGGACACGAACGCCTCGATGGCATGCACCAGGGCGTCGATGCCGGTACAGGCCGACAGGAACGGGTCCATGCTCAGGGTGGTTTCCGGGTCGATCAACGATACGTCCGGCACTGCCGCCTTGCTGACGATGGAAAACTTCATCCGCTCTTGCTGGTTGGAAATGATCACGAACTGCGACACGTCCGCCGACGTCCCCGCCGTGGTGGGAATCAGGATCAGCGGCGGGCTGGGTACGTGCAGGGTGTCGACGCCTTCGAACTCGAGGATATTGCGGCCGTGGGCAACGACAATGCCGATGCCTTTGCCGCAATCCATGGGGCTGCCACCGCCCACCGCGACGATGACATCGCAATGGTTTTCCCGGTAAAGGTCGGCGCCGAGCATCACTTCCTCGACCCGCGGATTGGGCGTGACCGCGCTGTAGACGCAATAGTCGATGCCTTGGGCCTGGAGACTGGCTTCGACGTCAGCCACCCAACCGGCGGCGATGACCCCGGGATCGGTGACGATCAGCACCTTGCGTGCACCGAAAGTCTTGGCGTAGTTGCCGACATTGTGCCGACAACCGGCACCGAACATGATTTCAGGGGAAACGAACTTGCGCAGCGGGCTGAGGCTCATCTTTTCAGGTACGTGGCTCATCGGTAAGCCTGTTGTTATTGTCTTGGGATACCTTGAGCCTAAAGCATCCCACCGTGATTGCAATCAGACCAATGGGTAGCCCGGCCTGAACGCGTCAGGCCGGGCCGGCACTCATCGGTTGGCGAAGTACATCGTCACTTCAAAGCCAATACGCAGGTCGGTGTACGCGGGTTTAGTCCACATGGGTCTTTCCTCTTCTTGTACCGGGCGATTCCGGCAAGGTCATTAATGCACGCCACGCCTGGGGCTCGAATGCTACTTTCGAAGCGGTGGGTGGGGTGCGTTGGTAGCAATTCAGGAGAGCGACAACCCCCATTGTGAGAGCAAGGCTTACTGTGGGAGCAAAGCTTGCTCGCGATGAGTCGCCTCGGCCTGGCCGGAGACCGAGTTGCCTGTATCGCGGGCAAGCCTTGCTCCCACAGCAAGCTCGCTCCCACAGGGTGTCGTGCTGTGTTATCGGGTTAGAAGAACCCCAGCGGATTGATGTCGTAGCTCACCAGCAGGTTCTTGGTCTGCTGATAGTGGTCGAGCATCATCTTGTGGGTTTCACGACCCACGCCAGACTTCTTGTAGCCACCAAACGCGGCGTGGGCCGGGTACAGGTGGTAGCAGTTGGTCCAGACGCGACCGGCCTTGATCGCCCGGCCCATGCGGTAGGCGCGGTTGATGTCGCGGGTCCAGAGGCCGGCGCCGAGGCCGAACTCGGTGTCGTTGGCGATCGCCAGGGCTTCGGCTTCGTCCTTGAAGGTGGTCACGCCCACTACCGGGCCGAAGATCTCTTCCTGGAACACGCGCATTTTGTTGTGGCCCTTGAGCAGGGTCGGCTGGATGTAATAACCACTCGACAAATCCCCCTCGAGTCGCTCGGCAGCACCGCCGGTGAGCAGCTCGGCGCCCTCTTGCTGGGCAATTTCAAGGTACGAGAGGATCTTGTCGAATTGCTGCTCGGACGCCTGGGCGCCGACCATGGTTTCGGTGTCCAGCGGGTTGCCACGCTTGATCTTGGCGATCTTCTTCATCACCTCGGCCATGAATGGCACGTAGATCGACTCTTGCACCAGGGCGCGAGATGGGCAGGTGCAGACCTCACCCTGGTTGAAGAACGCCAGCACCAGGCCTTCGGCGGCTTTTTCGATGAAGGCCGGCTCAGCCTGCATGATGTCTTCGAAGAAGATGTTCGGCGACTTGCCGCCCAGTTCCACGGTGGACGGGATGATGTTCTCGGCGGCGCATTTCATGATGTGCGAGCCCACCGGGGTGGAACCGGTGAAGGCGATCTTGGCGATGCGCTTGCTGGTGGCCAGGGCTTCACCGGCTTCGCGACCGAAACCATGGACGATATTCAGCACGCCGGGCGGCAGCAGGTCGGCGACCAGCTCGATGAAGACCATGATCGACAGCGGCGTCTGTTCAGCCGGCTTGAGCACGATGCAGTTACCCGCAGCCAGGGCCGGGGCGAGTTTCCAGGCGGCCATCAGCAGCGGGAAGTTCCACGGGATGATCTGCCCGACCACGCCCAGCGGCTCGTGGAAATGATAGGCCGTGGTCAGTTCGTTGATCTCGGCCGCCCCACCCTCTTGGGCGCGGATGCAGCCGGCGAAATAACGGAAATGGTCGGCAGCCAGCGGCACGTCGGCATTGAGGGTTTCGCGCACGGCCTTGCCGTTGTCCCAGGTTTCGCTGACCGCGAGGATTTCCAGGTTCTGCTCGATACGGTCGGCGATTTTCAACAGCACCAGGGAACGGTCCTGCACCGAAGTCTTGCCCCAGGCATCGGCTGCGGCATGGGCGGCATCCAGGGCCTTGTCGATGTCGGCGGCGCTGGAGCGTGGGAACTCGGCAATGACTTCGCCATTGACCGGGGAGGTGTTGGTGAAGTATTCGCCGTTGACTGGCGCGACGAATTCGCCGCCGATGAAGTTGCCATAACGCGGTTTGAAGGAAACGACGGCGCCTGGGGTTCCGGGTTGTGCGTAGATCATGATGGGGCCTCTGCCTGGTCGATGCCTGTCACGGGACAGGCGATAGGCCGATGGTAGAGAGCCCCGGCTGCCGGACGAATGCGTCGTTGGCAGGGGGGACTCTCGTTATTTGGTCGTAGATTTCAAGCATTGGGACGAGGATATTTGGCGAAACGTCTGTGGGAGCAAGGCTTGCCCGCGATGAAGGCGATGCGGTCTCCCTGGGAACCGAGGCGACTGCATCGCGAGCAAGCTTTGCTCCCACAGAGTCGTCGCCACAAGGGCGACGCCCGGCTCAATAGTTACTTAGCGTTTTGCCACCAGCTCTTTCGGCAACTTGAAGGTCCAGAGCATGCCACCCTGGTTGAAGTCCTTCACGCGCTTGGCCACCTCGCCACCCCACAGCGGCACCGCGCCGCCCCAGCCGGAAACCACGGAGACGTATTGCTCGCCGTCCATTTCCCAGGTGATGGGCGAGCCGAGCACGCCGGAGCCGGTCTGGAATTCCCAGACCTTTTCCCCGGTCTTGGCGTTGAATGCCTGCAGGAACCCTTCAGGCGTGCCGGTGAACACCAGGTTGCCCTTGGTGGTCAGGACCCCACCCCACAGCGGCGCGTAGTTCTTGTGGCGCCAGACTTCCTTGCCGGTCTTGGGGTCGATGGCCCGCAGCACGCCGATGTAGTCCTCGTTCAGCGGCTTGATGGTGAAGCCGGCCCCGAGGAACGCCGCGCCTTTCTTGTAGGCGATGCCTTCGTTCCAGATGTCCATGCCCCATTCGTTGGACGGCACGTAGAACAGGCCAGTGTCCTGGTTGTAGGCCATCGGCATCCAGTTTTTTGCACCGAGGAACGCCGGTGCAACGAACACCGAACTGCCCTTGGCTTCGCTGCCCGGCGCACCCGGACGGCTGGCCTCGTTGTAGATCGGCCGCCCATCCTTGTCCAGGCCAGTGGCCCAGGTGATCTTGTCGACAAACGGGAAGCCGCGGATGAACTTGCCGTTGGTGCGGTCGAGCACATAGAAGAAGCCGTTACGGTCAGCAGTCGCTGCCGCCTTGATGTCCTTGCCGCCTTCCTTGTAGTTGAACGAGATCAGTTCATTGACGCCGTCATAGTCCCAGCCGTCGTGAGGCGTGCTCTGGAAGTGCCACTTGATAGTCCCGTCGTCCGGGTTCAGGGCCAGGCGCGACGACGAATAGAGGTTGTCGCCAGGACGCAGGTGAGAGTTCCACGGGGCCGGGTTGCCGGTGCCGAACAGCAGCAGGTTGGTTTCCGGGTCGTAGTAGCCGCCCAGCCAAGGTGCGGCGCCGCCGGTTTTCCAGAGGTCGCCCGGCCAGGTCTTGCCGGCTTCGCCGCCGGAGATGCCATTCTCGACCGCCTTGCCGTCCTTGTAGACGTAGCCCATGTGGCCTTCCACGGTCGGGCGGGTCCACAGCAGTTCGCCATTTTTCGGGTCGTAGGCGCTGATCTGGCCCACCACGCCGAACTCGCCCCCGGCCACGCCGGTAATCAGCTTGCCGTTCACCACCATGGGCGCGGCGCTGATGGAATAACCTTCCTTGTGGTCGGCCACCTTCTTGCTCCACACCACCTTGCCGGTGTCCTTGTTCAAGGCCACCAGCTTGGCGTCGAGAGTGCCGAAGAACACCAGGTCGCCATACAAGGCCACGCCGCGGTTGATCACGTCGCAGCAAGGGCGGATGTCATCGGGCAGACGCGCATCGTATTGCCACAGCTTCTTGCCGGTGCGTGCATCCACTGCGAATACCCGCGAATAGGAACCGGTGAGGTACATCACCCCGTCCTTGATCATCGGCTGGGCTTGCTGGCCGCGCTGTTTTTCACCGCCAAAGGAGAACGCCCAGACCGGGCGCAGATCCTTGACGTTATTGACATTGAGGGTATCAAGCGGGCTGTAGCGCTGGCCCTGGACACCCAGGCCGTTGGTCACGATCTGTTGCGGGTTTTTCGGGTCCTGGAGAATTTCCTGATCGGTCACGGCTGCAAGGGCCGAACCGGACAGCAGCATGGCACTGAGCAGCAGGCTCACGGCGAAGGGTTGGCGACGTGCGGGATGACTCATGACGACTACCTCTGCGGTTATTGTTATACCCGGGAATTTTTCCCGGTCTGCCACAGATTCTTGGGCTCGGGGCCGTTGCCAACAATTGCCCGCTGTGTTGAGTTTTCTAGTTCCTTGGTACACATAGAGGTAAGCGGACACCTCCTGTGGCGAGGGAGCAAGCTCCCTCGCCACAGGAGATTGTGATACCCCGGGATTACTGTGGCTTGGCGTCCACCCGCTTCATCCCTGCCCGCTCGTAGCGCGGATAGAGATGACTGACGCTACGAATCAACTCATACCGACTCAAACTGATCCCGGCAAAGCGCTCGGGAATGGGGCTGCGGATCATCTCGGCCATGTCGTCGCCCCGCGCCGCGCCGTCGCGCAGCAGTTGGTCGAGCCAGCCCAGGTAGTCGCGCATCTGCGCAAAAGGCCGGGCGTCGGTCGCGACCGGGCCGTGGCCGGGCACGATCTGCTTCCAGGCCAAGGCCTGCAAGGTGTCCAAGTCCTGGAGCCAGACTTCCAGACCGGGGCTGTTCGGGGTGGTCAGGGCCCGTTCGTAAAACACCAGGTCGCCGGCGAACAGCACGCCAGTGGTCTCGTCGAGGACCGCCAGGTCGGCCCCGGTGTGCCCGGCCAGTGGCAGCAAGTGCAACGAATGATTGCCCACCGTCAGCGTCCCGGCCGCCAGCTCCCGGGTCGGCAACACCACCTCGGTGCCGCGCATCCAGTCGCCCACCAGCCGGTACATGTTTTCCGCCAGCGCATCACCCTGTTGCCGCAACAGGTCGGTGGTGCCCGCCAAGGCGCCGATGGGCACGTCGCTGAAGGCCTGGTTGCCCAAGACGTGGTCGGGGTGATGATGGGTCAACAAGACCTGGATGACCGGTTTATCGGTGGTCGCGGCAATGGCCTGGCGCAGCGCCTCGCCGTAGCGCTTCGACGGCCCAGTGTCGATCACCACCACGCCGGCATCGGTGACGATGAACGCCGTGTTGACGATGTTACCGCCGTTGGCCTTGGCAAAGTTCTCGGTGCTGCCTTCCAGCAGCCAGGTGCCTTCGGCGATCTGCCGGGGCTTGAGTGCATAGTCCGTCCCGGCCCACGTCGGCCAGCCCAGGCTCAGGAACATCAGCAACAACCAGCGCATGGCGCGCTCCTTGTGGTCAGGGAATCGCCGCCTCGAACGTATTGCCGCTGTTATCGCGCAGCAACAGGCGAGTCTGGCCGGGGCCTCGGATGTCGAAACCCAGGTTGGGGTTTTCGCTGACCGCCGGGAACAGTTCCAGGCGCGCCAGCACCTGGCCATCGGCGTCCAGCAGTTGCGCCTGGTTGAGGAAAAACTCCGGGATGCCGCTCACCAGGCCGTTATCCATCGGATGGGCCACCTGCAGGCGCAGGCGGCTCGAATCGCCCCGGGGATAGCGGGCGCCCAGCACCTCGCCCAAGTGTTCCTCCCAACCCGGCTGGGTGCGCACCACGCTGGGGGCGGTGCAGCCGCCACCCGCCGCGTCGATCAGGGTCGAACCGACGTGCCACAGGCCATCGCGGGTCTGCACGGCGGCGCGCAACGGCGTGGCTTGCTCGATGCGAATGCGGATCGACAGCCAGGGCAGCACTCGCTCCCCCGGTTGGAAGTCGACGATTTTCGGCAACGGGTTCAGTTCGGCCCAGGCCAGCACCCGCACGACGTCGCCGGTGAAGGCCCGGGCATCGATTTCCAGTGGCACCTGGCGTGCGTCTTCGGCAAAGGGTGGTGCCAGCAGCCGCACCCGGTCGTCAAACACGAACGGCGCATCCGCGAGCAATTGCTTGTGATAAAAGGCCCACATCACCGACGGCACCGGATCTTTTCCTGGCTCGACCGCCGCCCACGTGGTCATCGGCAGGCCACACCACAGCAGGCACCACATCGCCCATTTCATCCCGGCGCTCCTATTGATACATCTCCGGCACTTCGTAACGCAGGCCGTAATGGGCATAGACGGTCTTGACGCTGCCGTCGCGGATCAAGCCTTCCAGCGCCTCTTCCACCGCATAGGCCAGCTGACGATTGCTTTCATGCACCGCCATGCCGATTTCCCAACGTTGCTTGCCCATGTTCGGGTAGGCGTTTTCCGCCAGCGCCAGTTGCGGATCGGCCGCCTCGTGCACTTGCCAATCGACCTCACCGCGCATGGCCATGACGGCGTCCACCTCCCCGGCCTGCATGGCCTTGAAGGCCTGGCTGACACCGGGGTAATGGTGGGTCCTGGTCCGGAGCATGCCGTTGAACACCGACGTCAGGTAGAACGACGGCACGCTGTCGACTTCAACGCCAATGGGGTGCTGCTGGAACACCGCGACACTGCCCACCGAATCCAACCGGCGCCGGTCGTACGCCACCTGCCAGCACTCCTGCTGATAAGGTCCGAACATCACCACCTGGGCGTTTGCCAGTTCGCCGATGTCGTTGCGCTTTTGCGCATAGTCGTGGTCGTAAGGCACGCGCATCATCAGGTCGGCCAATTGCCGCTCGTGCAACGGACTGCTACGCCAGATGTAATCGCGCAGGTCGTCATCGAGTTTTTCGCCCGGCGGTGCCCACATCAATCGCAGGCGCACGCCAAGCGCTTTGGCCAGGGCCTGGGCCAATTCCACGTCCACGCCCCTGGGTTGGCCGTGGTCCTCGAAACTGTAGGGCGCGAAGTCCTTGTAGACCGCGACCTTCAACTCCCCGGCGGCGATCATCTGGTCGTAACTGCGCACCTGCGCCTGCACCGCCTGCCCCCACAGGAGCAGGCTGCACATTACCCACGCGAACAGGCGCATGGCCGTCACTCCTCGACGTGCACGCTGTCGAGATAGGTGCGCACCGCCCATAAGGCTTCCTGGCTCAGGTAGTCGGCCATTTTCGGCATGTAGACCCGACCGTCGCGCACCGCACCGTGACGTACGCGCTCGACAAACCACTCATCACCGACTTCGGCGGCGTCGAGCATGCGCAGGTCCGGGGCGATCCCGCCGGACTTGGCTTCCAGGCCATGGCAGGCCGCACAGTTCTGGTTGTAGGCCGAGGCACCGATTTCCACGGCTTTTTCACGCTCGGGGGAGTTGCGATACGGGTTCTGGGCAGCCCACCCATCAGCGTCCAACGGCAAGTTGGCGTCCTTGATCGGGGTCAGTCCCTTGGTTTCCACTGCCTGGGGCACTACGTTGCCATGGGCCCATGCGGAGCCTGCGCCGGTCAGCCCCATCAGCAGTGCGGTAGCGATGATGGCGTTGCGTTTTGTTGTCATTGTTATGCCCTCTCAGATTGCACGCAAGACCTCTTTGCGGAGGCCGTGCCGTCATCTTAGGAACCCTGCGGCACCAGCCGAATGCTGCTTTGGTGGCCGGGGTCTAGTTCCTTGGTAGCAGGCCATCCGACGCAGGTCGTAAAGACAGGCGGTTCGGGAAGTCTTCCCGGCAAGGGCGGGACTTTTTCCGTATCGGCCAGGCCTTGGCGCAACTCACCCTAGTCAGGCCAAAACCTTTCACTGGGAACTGCCACCATGAGAATAAAAACGCTACCCGCCCTCTCCTCCTTGACCGTTGCCTTGCTGCTCGCCAGCAGTCTGTCGCTGAGCCCCTTGGCCCGCGCCGCAGCACCAGGCGTCAGTTGGGAAGACATCGCCAACGACCACCTGACCACCCAGGACGTGCTGCAATACGGCATGGGCACCAACGCCCAGCGCTGGAGCCCGCTGGCCCAGGTCAACGACAAGAACGTGTTCAAGCTGACCCCGGCCTGGTCCTACTCATTCGGCGACGAGAAGCAGCGCGGCCAGGAGTCCCAGGCCATCGTCAGCGACGGTGTGGTGTACGTCACCGGCTCGTACTCGCGGGTCTTCGCCCTCGACGCCAAGACCGGCAAGCGCCTGTGGACCTACAACCACCGGCTGCCGGACAACATTCGCCCGTGCTGCGACGTGGTCAACCGCGGCGCGGCCATCTACGGCGACAAGATTTACTTCGGCACCCTGGACGCGCGAGTCGTCGCCCTGGATAAAAACACCGGCAAGGTGGTGTGGAACAAGAAGTTCGGCGACCACGCCGGCGGCTACACCATGACCGGCGCCCCGGTGCTGATCAAGGACAAGACCAGCGGCAAGGTCCTGTTGATCCATGGCAGTTCCGGCGACGAGTTCGGTGTGGTCGGGCAACTGTTCGCCCGCGACCCGGACACCGGCGAAGAAGTCTGGATGCGCCCGTTTGTCGAAGGCCACATGGGCCGCCTCAACGGCAAGGACAGCACCCCGACCGGCGATGTCAAGGCACCCTCCTGGCCTGACGACAAGACCACTGAAACCGGCAAGGTCGAAGCCTGGAGCCACGGCGGCGGCGCACCTTGGCAGAGCGCCAGTTTCGATCCCGAGACCAACACCATCATCGTCGGCGCGGGCAACCCCGGCCCGTGGAACACCTGGGCGCGCACGTCCAAGGACGGCAACCCTCACGATTACGACAGCCTCTACACCTCCGGCCAGGTCGGCGTCGACCCAAGCACTGGCGAAGTGAAATGGTTCTACCAACACACGCCCAACGACGCCTGGGACTTCTCCGGCAACAACGAGCTGGTGCTGTTCGACTACAAGGACAAGGACGGCAAGGTGGTCAAAGCCACCGCCCACGCCGACCGCAACGGTTTCTTCTACGTGGTGGACCGCAACAACGGCAAGCTGCAGAACGCCTTCCCCTTCGTCGACAACATCACCTGGGCCAGCCACATCGACCTCAAGACCGGTCGCCCGGTGGAAAACCCCGGCCAGCGGCCGGCCAAGCCATTGCCCGGTGAAACCAAGGGCAAACCGGTGGAAGTCTCGCCACCCTTCCTCGGCGGCAAGAACTGGAACCCCATGGCCTACAGCCAGGACACCGGCCTGTTCTACGTCCCCGGCAACCAGTGGAAAGAGGAATACTGGACCGAGGAAGTGAACTACAAGAAAGGCTCGGCCTACCTGGGCATGGGCTTTCGCATCAAGCGCATGTACGACGATCACGTCGGCAGCCTGCGGGCGATGAACCCCACCACCGGCAAGGTGGTCTGGGAGCACAAGGAGCCGCTGCCACTGTGGGCCGGTGTGCTGGCGACCAAGGGCAACCTGGTGTTCACCGGCACCGGCGACGGCTTCTTCAAGGCCTTCGACGCCAAGACCGGCAAGGAGCTGTGGAAATTCCAGACCGGCAGCGGCATCGTCTCCCCGCCCATCACGTGGGAGCAGGACGGCGAGCAATTCATCGGCGTGACCGTCGGCTACGGCGGCGCCGTGCCGTTGTGGGGCGGCGACATGGCCGAACTGACCAAGCCCGTGGCCCAGGGTGGTTCGTTCTGGGTGTTCAAGATTCCGAGTTGGGATAAGGCGACGGCGCAGAAATAGCCTGAACCTGACCCACCCCACAATCCCCTGTGGGAGCGGGCTTGCTCGCGAAAGCGGTGGTTCAGTTGATATTGATTTTGACTGTGCCAACGTCTTCGCGAGCAAGCGCGCTCCCACAATTGCCCGAGTTCATGCCATGAAACTATTGCCATTGCTGCTTCTGTTCATCGGCGCCGTTGCCCATGCCGACAACGCTGACACCCCTCTGACGATCAACGGCTGCCTCATCGCCGAATCCAGCCAATGCCCCGGCGCCAACCTGCGCGGTGCGAAACTGGCCAACCAGGACCTGCGCAAAATGAACCTCAGCGGGGCCGATCTGCGCGATGCTGATCTGCGGCACGCGCGGCTGGACCTGGCCAACCTTGAGAAAGCCCAGCTACAGGGCGCCAACCTGACCCGTGCCAGCCTGCAACAAAGCAACCTGCGCCTGGCAGACTTCAGCGGCGCCACGCTCAAGGCGATCCAGGGTTGGGGCCTGTTCGCCCAGGGCGCGCAATTCCAGCGTGCCGACCTGACGGCGGCCTACCTGCAATTTGCCCGCTTGTCCGGCGCCCGCTTGCACGAGGCCAACCTGCAGGCGGCAGACCTGGAAATGGCCTGGCTGAGCAAGGCCGACCTCAAGGGTGCCGACCTGCGCGACGCCAACCTGCAGGAAGCCAAGCTCGGCGAAAGCAACCTGGAACAGGCCAACCTGAGCGGTTCTCGCCAGCATTACGGGAATTTCCAGGATGCGAATATGCAAGGCTGTACCGGGTGCCCAACGTCCTGGGATCAGTGAAGGCCCTGGATCACACAAACCCCTGTGGCGAGGGGATTTATCCCCGCTGGGCTGCGAAGCGGCCCTAAAACCAGACAACTCGGTATGCGAAATAGATCTAGGGGGCCGCTTCGCGCCCCAGCGGGGATAAATCCCCTCGCCACAGTGGATCGTCATCGCCTGGGAATGAGAATTTTCACCCCGCCACCCGCACCACCCCCATATCGATCCCCAGGTGCACCAGCTCGGCATGGGAACTGACCTGCAACTTGCTCTTGAGCAGCGTCAGGTGGTTGGACACGGTCTTGGCGCTGATGCACAGCTGTTCGGCAATGGTACGGGCGGGTGTGCCCTTGGCGAGCATGACGAAGATCTCCAGCTCCCGTTGGGTCATGCATTGCAGGCGCGGGTCGACATCCTGGCGCGAGCTGGTGCAGGCCAGTTGCGTGGCCAGGGATTGCTCGATGTAGACATGCCCGGCCAGCACTCGCCGCACCGCGTCCACCAGCACCTGGGGTGCCGAATTCTTGGTCAGGTAGCCCGCAGCGCCAGCGTCCAAGGCCTGGCGCACCAAGGGCAATTCATCGTGCATGCTGAAGAACAACACCCGCAGTTGCGGCAGGCGCTGGCGTAGGCGGCGGGTGGTTTCCAAGCCACTGATACCGGGCAGGCCGAAGTCCATGATCACCAGATGCGGCACCTGCTCCTGCACCTGGCTCAACGCCTCCTCACCGGTGGCTGCTTCGCGGACCTGCAAGTCCGGCATCAACACCCGCAAAAGGCTGGCATAGCCCTGCCGAACCACCGCATGGTCGTCCACCAATAAAATGTTCATCACGCCTCCAGGGCAATATTCAAGGCCAGCGCCCAACCGGCGCCAGGCTGGCTGATGATGCGCAGCTCACCGCCCAGGCTGCGCGCCCGCTCAGACATCGAGTGCAAGCCAACACCGGCGCGCGATGGTTGCGTCGCTCCGCAACCGTTGTCGCGCACCAGCAACCGCAGGCGCCCGGCGCGATGTTGCAGGCGAATCCGCACCTGCGTGGCGCCGGCATGCCGGGCGACGTTGGTCAACGCTTCCTGCAACAAACGATACAAGTGACTCTTGTCCGGACCGGACAAGGGCGGCAGCGTTTTGTCGATCCACACCTGACAGGTGATGCCCTGGCTGGCCTGCCATTGCCCGGCCAACAGCCTGATGGCCTCGCACAACGGCAGGTGCTGCAACACCACTGGGTACAAGTCATGCACCAGTGCCCGGAAACCCAATTGCAAATGCTCGCAATGCTCTTCGAGCTGGCTGACGGTCTGCTCCAGCGCCGGCGGTTGATCCATCACCAACCGCAGCAGGCAGGCGCGGGCACGAATGCCGGCCACGTATTGGCCCAGATCGTCGTGCAGGGCCTGGGCCAGTTGGGTGCGCTCCTGTTCCTGCACGGCCAACAAGGCCTGGGTAAGCCGGGCGTTATCGGCCTGGGCCTCGACCAGGGCGGCGGTCATGCGATTGAAATGCCCCGCCAGATACTGCGCCTCCGGGACACCCTCAGTGCCCAGGCGCACCTGCAGGTTCCCGGCTGACACCTGACGCAATGCATCCAGCAACTCATCGAGCAAACGCATGCCCTGGCGTACCCCCCAGCGAATCACCAACAGGCTGAGCGACAGCGCCAAGGCGCAGACGTACAACAGTTGCACCAAGGAATCGAGAATCTCATCGATTTCATCGCGAGGGTCGACGGCAATCCAGGCCCGCCGACCGTCCGGCAAACCCACCACCTGAGCCGCAGGGCCGTCATCGAGTAACCGGCGGCCGAGCCAGGCCTTCATCCCGGCTTCATCCGCCGGGAACAGTTGTCCAGGGGCCAGCCAACGGACCCGCACATGCCGTAGGCTGCCGGTCAATCGCGGCTGGAGACTGGCCGGATCACGCTCGGCGGTTTCGCGCAGGTAACGCACCACCGACTCGGCCGATTGCAGCTCGCGTTTCACATCGGCCGTGGCCTGGTGCAATAACAGGACTGCACAGGCCAGGGTGACCAGGGCGAAAAAAGCACAAACCCAGAGGTTGATGCGCCAGAGGGCTGACATGTTTAGTGACCCATTTCCGGAACGAGCTCGCAGTTTGTATGCACGCCACAGATCCCTTGTGGGAGCGGGCTTGCTCGCGAAAGCGGTGGGTCAGCTTGCATAGGTATCGACAGTACTGCCGCCTTCGCGAGCAAGCCCGCTCCCACATGGGGTTGTGGGTGTTTGCTGGTTTTGTGCTTGCCAGGGAACCGATCAACGCCAACTAAACTCAGGATCAGCAGAAACGGCAGCAGCAGCGCTTTGAGAATCCGCATGGTCTGTCCCCTCCTGGTCAATGACGATGCCTTGCATGCTAAAACCCCAGCCGCCAAGGTGAGTTACTACCTTGGTACTGCACCGGCGGTACTTTCTGCATATTTCCCCATGCCCCTGGGCTTTCTATGCTGGCGCTACCTGCAATGGAGGATGTCATGCGCCGGCTCGTCAGTTACGCCCTGGTTTCTCTGCTGGCAGCGGCAACCGCTCACGCGGGCGATGCCACGCCGCTGCAAGTGCGCATCGGCTACCTGGGTTACCGTCCCGATCCGGGCCCGTTGCTGTCCAACGTCATTGCCGAACCGGCCGATGCCGGGTTGCGCGGCGCTGAACTGGCGATCGTCGACAGCAACAGCACCGGGCGTTTCCTCAAGCATGACTACCGCCTGGAAAGCGCCAGCGTCGACACGCCCGAGGCGCTGCTCCAGGCCGCCCGGGCCCAACACGACCAGGGCCTGCGGTTGTTCGTGGTCAACGCACCGGCCGCCAGCCTGCGCCAACTCAGCGCCGCCCTGCCCGACAGCCTGCTGTTCAACGCCGGCAGCCCCGACGACAGCCTGCGCACCACCGATTGCCTGGGCAACGTGCTGCACAGCCTGCCCGACCGCGCCATGCTCGCCGATGCCCTGGTGCAGTTCAGCGTCGTGCGCAAATGGCAGCGGGCGTTGCTGATCGTCGGCCAGACGCCCGAGGACCAGGCCTACGCCGCCGCATTACGCCGGGCCATGAAACGCTTCGGCATGAAGATCGTCGCCGAGAAGACCTGGCAGTTCGACAACGACCAGCGCCGCAGCGCCCAGGCCGACATGCCGCTGTTCACCCAGACCGCCGAGTACGACGTGGTGCTGGTGGCCGACGAGCGCGGTGATTTCGGTGAATACCTGCCCTACCAGACCTGGTACCCACGCCCGGTAGCCGGCACCCAAGGGCTGACCCCCACCGGCTGGCACAAGACCGTGGAAACCTACGGCGCAGCGCAACTGCAAAAACGCTTTGAAGCCCTGGCCGGACGCTGGATGAACGACCGCGATTTCGCCGCCTGGATCGCCGTGCGCAGCATCGCCAGCGCCGTGAGCAAATTGCGTCAGGACGACCCACTCGCCATTCGCCAACTGGCCCTCAGCGACCAGTTGCCCCTGGACGGTTTCAAGGGTCGCAAGCTCAGCTACCGGCTCTGGAACGGCCAGTTGCGCCAACCCATTGCGCTGGTCCAGCCACGGGCACTGGTCAGCACCTCGCCCCAGGACGGTTTTCTGCACCCTTCCAATGAAATGGACAGCCTGGGTTACGACCAGCCCGAAGTGAGCTGCCGTTACCCCTGATCGATAACAACAATAAGGAAACCGCCATGCGCCGCTCCCTGATTCACCCAGCCCGGCTCTGCCCGACCCGGTTATGCAAAGCCCTCGCCCTGGGCGCGGCATTGCTCGCCGCTGGCCCCTGCGCCGCCGCCAGCATCGCCTGGGTCTCCAACGAGAAGGACAACAGCCTGAGCCTGATCGACATGCAGCGCCTGGAAGTCATCGAGACCCTGCCGGTCGGCCAGCGCCCCCGGGGCCTGCTGCTGTCCCACGACAATCGCCTGCTGTACATCTGCGCCAGCGACTCGGACCGGGTCCAGGTGATGGACGTCGCCACCCGCAAGATCATCAAGGAACTGCCCTCCGGCAAGGACCCCGAGCAGTTCGCCCTGCACCCCAACGACCGCTGGCTGTATGTCTCCAACGAAGACGATGCCCTGGTCACGGTGATCGACACCCAAACGTCCGAAGTGCTGGGCCAGATCGGCGTCGGTGTCGAGCCCGAAGGCATGGCCGTCAGCCCTGACGGCAAGTGGGCGGTCAACACCAGTGAAACCACGAACATGCTGCACTGGATCGACACCAGCACCCAGACCCTGGCCGACAACACCCTGGTGGACCAACGGCCACGTTTCGTCGAGTTCAATCGCGACGGTACGCAGCTCTGGGCCTCGGCGGAGATCGGCGGCACGTTGACCGTGCTCGACGTGGCGACGCGCAAGATCCTCAAGACCCTGACGTTCCAGATCAAGGGCGTGCACCCGGACAAGGTCCAACCGGTGGGCATCAAGCTCAGCGCCGACGGCAAGCTGGCGTTCGTCGCCCTGGGCCCGGCCAACCATGTGGCGGTGATCGACGCCAAGACCTTCGAAGTACTGGATTACCTGCTGGTGGGCCGGCGGGTCTGGCAACTGGCGTTCACCCCGGACCAGAAACAGCTGCTGGCGACCAACGGCGTCAGCGGCGATGTCTCGGTGATTGACGTAGAGAGCCGCAAAGTCCTGAAGTCGGTGAAAGTCGGGCGCTACCCTTGGGGCGTGGTGGTCACGCCATGAACGCCCTGGAGGTCAGCGACCTGAGCTTTGCCTATGGCGCGCGCGAAGCCCTCAAGCAGATGAGTTTCAGCTTGCCGGCCGGACGTTTCGCCGCGCTGCTGGGACCCAACGGCGCTGGCAAGTCGACGCTGATCGCCCTGCTCACACGCCTCTACGACCTGCAACGCGGCGAGATCCGCATCGGTGGTCATTCCCTGCAGAAATCACCAAGACCGGCCTTGCGCCAGTTGGGCGTGGTGTTCCAACAGAGCACCCTGGACCTGGACCTGAGCATTGAACAGAACCTGCGCTATCACCTGGCGCTGCACGGATTTTCGCGGCGCCAGGGCAGCGCCCGCATCGACGCCGAACTGACCCGCCAGCACCTGACCGAGCGCCGCCATGAGCGAGTGCGCGACCTCAACGGTGGCCATCGCCGCCGGGTGGAAATCGCCCGCGCCCTGCTCCACGAACCGCGCCTGTTGCTGCTCGACGAACCCAGCGTCGGCCTTGATCCGGCCAGCCGACTCGCCCTGGGCCTGCACATCCGGCAACTGTGCAGCGAGCAAGGCATCAGCGTGCTCTGGACCACTCACCTGCTGGACGAAGTACAGCCCAGCGACGACCTGTTGATCGTGCACCAGGGCCGCCTGGTCGCCAGCGGCCAGGCCGACGCGGTGAGCCTGGAACACGGCGGCAGCCTCGGCTCGGCCTTCACCCACTTGACCGCCTCGGGAGCCCGGCCATGAACGCGTACTGGCATTGTTTCAGCGGCATCGTCATGCGCGAATGGCTGCGCTTCGTGTTGCAACGCACACGACTGCTCAGCGCTCTGGTACGCCCTCTGCTTTGGCTGCTGGTGTTCGCCGCCGGCTTTCGCGCGGCATTGGGCATCGCGATCATCGCGCCCTACGACACCTACATTCCCTACGAGGTGTACATCGTGCCGGGGCTGGCCTGCATGATCCTGTTGTTCAACGGCATGCAGGGCTCGCTGTCGATGGTCTACGACCGGGAAATGGGCAGCATGCGCGTGTTGCTCACCAGCCCCCTGCCCCGGGCGTTCCTGCTGGCGAGCAAGTTGTTGGCGACCTCGCTGATCTCGCTGTTGCAGGTCTATGCCTTTCTCGCCATCGCCTGGCTGTACGGCATCCAGCCACCGGCCATGGGCCTGCTGCTGGCCCTGCCGGCCCTGTTGCTGGTGGCCCTGATGCTCAGCGCCCTGGGCTTGCTGCTGTCCAATGCCATCCGGCAACTGGAGAACTTCGCCGGGGTGATGAATTTCGTGATTTTCCCGATGTTCTTTCTGTCTTCAGCGCTGTACCCACTGTGGAAAATGCAGGAAGCCAGCCCTTGGCTGTACTGGCTCTGCGCGGTCAGCCCGTTCACCCATGGCGTGGAGTTGGTGCGTTTTGCGCTGTACGAGCAGTTCAACCTGCTGGCGATGACGGTGTGCGTGGGGTTGACCCTGGTGTTTGCGCTGCTGGCGGTGTGGACGTTCAATCCGCAGCATGCGGCGTTGCGCAAGGCCGGCAGCTAACGCCTCATTGCACAGACAATCTGTGGGAGCAAAGCTTGCTCGCGATGGCGGCGGCTCATCCAGAATTGATGCCGACTGGCACACCATTATCGCGAGCAAGCTTTGCTCCCACAGGGTTCGGTGCATGTTCTCCATTTCGCGCGGGTCTTTAGCACTCAAATTACTACTTTAGTACCGGTTTTCCTGTCTATGGTCGCATTCACAAGACCTCGACCCTGGCATGTAATGGGCGCATAACAAAAAGGATAAATCCTATGCCCCGTTTACTGGCGATCCTCTTGCTGGGCCTGGCGCTGAATGTCGCGCAGGCCGATACCACGCTGTTTTCAGCGCAGGGTTATCGCATCGCCCAATACCGCAGCCCGACGCCCGCCACCGTCGACGGCGCCCAGACCCTCGACACCCAGGCCCTGCAACGTCTGCTTGGTCAAGCCCAGCCTCCGGTGCTGATCGACGTTTATCGTCGGCCGTGGCTCCAGGGACGTTTCATCGACAACGAACCCCATGCCAACCTCCCCGGCAGCCTATGGCTGGCCAATACCGGTGACGGCAATCTCGACCCGACCTGGCAGGACTACTTCAGCCGTCACCTGCACGCTGCCACCGGCGGCCGGCTGGATCTACCGCTGGTCTTTTATTGCCGCGCCGATTGCTGGCTGAGTTGGAACGCGGTAAAACGCGCCGCCGCCATGGGCTATAACCATGTGTACTGGTATCGCGATGGCCTCGATGCCTGGGAGGCGGCCAACCTGCCCCTGCAAGCGGCCCGGCCCGAACCCTTTCCCTGATCTTGCAAGAAGTGCGTGCAACTGCCCTGCCCCACACGACAATAACGAGGTGAATGGCCATGTATAAAATCCTGATAGCCGACGATCACCCACTGTTTCGCGAAGCCATCCACAACGTCATCAGCGACGGTTTTCCTGGCAGCGAGGTCATGGAGACCGCCGACCTGGACAGTGCCCTGGCCTTGACTGCCGAGCACGACGACCTGGACCTGATCCTGCTGGACCTGAACATGCCCGGCATGCACGGGCTCAATGGCCTGATCAACCTGCGCAACGAGGCACCGACCATCCCCGTGGTGATTGTCTCCGCCGAGCAGGACAAGCAGGTGGTGCTGCAAGCCATCACCTATGGTGCGGTGGGTTTCATCACCAAATCCTCGCCACGCTCGCAGATGACCGACGCCATCGAACAAATCCTCAACGGCAACGTGTACCTGCCGCCCGACATCATTCGCACGCAAAAAAGCCCGATGGGCCGGCGCCTGAACGAAAACCCGAGTTTCCCACCGGAACTGCTCCAGGCCTTGACCCGCAAGCAACTGCTGGTACTCGAACGCATGACCAAGGGCGAGTCGAACAAACAGATCGCCTACACCCTGGACATCGCCGAAACCACGGTCAAGGCCCACGTCTCGGCGATCCTGCGCAAACTCAACGTGCACAACCGGGTACAGGCGATCCTCAGTGCCGGGGATATTGATTTCGGGGCTTATTTGCGGCGTTGATCAACCGGCACAAATCCCTGTGGCGAGGGGATTTATCCCCGCTGGGCTGCGAAGCAGCCCCCTGGATCTATCTGGCATACCGAGTTGTCTGGTCTTAGGACCGCTTCGCGCCCCAGCGGGGATAAATCCCCTCGCCACAACAGCGTTCGACTTAATGGCTCTGGGATTGGCCTAGCAGATGACTCATCGCAATCTTCAGCTTCATCGGCCGCACCGGCTTGTGCATCAGGGTGTGCCCGCGTTCGCGGATCTGCTGCTTGAGCTCGTTGCTGTAGTTGGCGGTGATCATCATGGCCGGGATCGGTGAGGCCCGGCGGGCGTTGATCCGGGCCACCGCATCGACGCCGTTCTGATCGTTGTCCAGGTGATAATCGGCGATCAACAAGTCGGCCTCGGCATGGTAGTTGTCCACCTGGCGGGCCAGGTCCTGCTCCGACAACGCGGTCACTACCTGGCAACCCCAGCCCTCCAGCAACGTACGCATGCCAGCGCAGATCGCCGCATCGTTATCCAGCACCCAGACCCGCGCCCCACGCAGGCGTTCGAGCATCGGCTCGCTCATGTCCAGGCACGGCAACGGCTTGGGCGCGGTGGCGCTCAGCGGCACGTCGATAGAGAACATCGAGCCCTTGCCCGGCCAGGAGCGCACCTGGATCCGGTGCCCGAGGATCCCGGCGATTTTCTCGACAATCGCCAGGCCCAGGCCCAACCCACGGTCCTGGTTCGGCCGCTGCACGTCGCCGCGCTTGAACTCCTGGAATATTTCCTCCAGGCGGTTCTCGGCAATGCCGATGCCGCTGTCCCAGACCTGGATCGACACGCGCTGGCGGTGTCGCCGGCAGCCCAGCACCACCCGGCCGCTGGGGGTGTAGCGAATGGCGTTGCTCAGCAGGTTGCGCAGGATTCGCGCGAGCAATTGCATGTCGCTGCGCACCAGCACCGAACAGCCGACAAAGTGCAGCGCCAGCCCCTCGCTGCCGGCGATCTGGGCGTATTCGGCGGCCAGGTTGTCGAGCAGCTCACTGAGGGCGAACGGCGCGACATCGGCCTTGATCACCCCGGCGTCCAGCTTGGAGATGTCCACCAGGGTGCCCAGCAGGTTTTCCACGTCCTGCAGCGAATGGCTGACGTTGCGCACCAGTTGCGCGTTGGCAACCGGCTCGCGGCGCTCGAGCAAGGCACTGGTGAACAGCCGGGCGGCGTTGAGCGGTTGCAGCAGGTCATGGCTGACCGCTGCGAGAAACTTGGTCTTCGACAGGTTGGCCTGCTCGGCCTCGCGCTTGGCCTCCCGCAGGCGCAACTCCACCCGGCTGCGCTCGTCGATCTCGCGCAGCAACTGGTCGTTGAGAGTGGTCAGCTCGGCCGTGCGTTCCTGGACTCGCTGCTCCAGGTTCTGGTAGGCCTGGTGCAGCGCTTCGGCGGTGCGCCGGCGTTCGGTGATGTCGCGGATCAGCACGAAGATCCCAACCACTTCGCCGTTGGCCAAGCGGTTCGGCACATAGGAGCGCAGCATGTAGCGTTCCTGGTTGTTGATGTTGGTCTCGGCGAATTCGAAGGTGACGCTCTCACCCGCCAACGCCCGCGCCACGTAGGCTTCCAGGCGCTGGTAATGCTGCTCGCTATGGGCTTCGCGCAGGCTCTGGCCAAGCATCACGCCACGGGGCCAGCAGTACCACTGCTCGTAGACCTTGTTGGTGAATTCATAGACCAGGTCGGCGTTAAGGTAGGCGATCAGCGCTGGCACATGGTCGGTGATCAGGCGAATCCAGCGTTCGCTTTCGCTCAGCGCCTCGGCGTGCTGGTAGCGTTCGGTGATGTCGGTGAAGGTGTTGACGTAGCCACCCGTGGGCAATGGATGTGTACGGATCTCCAGGACCCGGCCATCCGACAGGCGCTGCTCGGATTCGTGAATCAGCCGGCCGTTGCTGTCGCGACTGGCTGGGGTCAGCAGTTGCAGTTCACTGTCGCCGATCACTTCATTGAACGGCCGGTGGGCCGCTACCGGTGCCAGGCCACTGAGTTCGAGGAAGCGTCGGTTCCACAGCTCCAGCACGCCTTGGGCGTTGACCATCGCCACGCCCTGGGACAGGTTGTCCACCGCCCGCTGCAACAGGTGGGATTTCTGCGCGATGGCCTGCTCGCGGCGCACGGTTTCGCTGAGTTTGACGTCGGTGATGTCGGTAAACAGGATGACCCGGCCGCCCTCCTGGGTCGGCCGCTCGCTGACTTGCAACCAGCGTCCGTTCTGCAAGCGATACAGCACGTGCTCATCGGCCTGGCCCCGGGGTTCTTCGCTGAACAGCCCGTTGGCGGTCATCAAGCGCTTGACCTCGGAAAGGCGCATGCCGGCGATAATGCGCACCCGGCTGTTGGCCCAGAAAGCCTTGAAGCGGCTGTTGAACAGGACAATGCGTTGCTGCTCGTCGAACAGCACAAACGCATCGGAGATGCTTTCGATGGCGTCAATCAGGTGCCGGTGGGCGGTTTCCGCCCGCAGCCGCGCCTCGCCCAGCAAGTGATTGCCGGCCTTGAGTTCAGCCATGGCCTGGTTCAGCGCATCGGTGCGCTCGCGCACCTGCTCGGCCAGCACCACCGAGTGCTGGAACGCCGCATATGGGTCGTTGCCCCGGGTGACGCCGGACTCCACCCGCTCGATCAGCGCCTCATTGATGCGCCGCAACTTGCGGTTTTCATGCTGCTGGGCAGCGAGCTGGGCCTGCAGCTCAGCGATGGCCGGGGACGCGATGTCGGGCAATGGCAACTCCGGTGAACGTCTGGTTGATGTGCATGCCATTGAACTGTTCTCCATAGGTGTTGAACCCCATCACCCGTTTTTCGCGCAGGAACTGGCCGATCTGCTCCAGGCCGCCGCGATCTTCCAGCTCCAGGCGCCTGAGGAAGCAATCGCAGCCGATGGTCAGCAACAGGTCACCGAGGCGTGCCTGCAAACCGTCAAACAGCGTTTGCAGGTTGTGCAGCAAGGGCCCGGGGGTCATGGCCGTGAGAACGATGCCGTTCTCCACCGCACAGTAGAAACTCAGGCTCAGGTCCGAATGCACCTGCTGAATGGCCCGCACGTAGTACTGGTCGTTGATGCGCACCGCCAGTGGATGGGCGGCGAAGACCCGGTAGTCGAGGGCGCTCACCGGCACGCCGATGTGCCGGGCGTACTCCTCGGCGGCGGGTTCGGCGTTGAGCTCGTAGACCCGTCGCGAGGCGCTGTCGGCGCCGGTCACCACCAGTTTCTCCTCCCGGGGCAGGATGTGATGGGTGGTGAAGACTTCGAATTCCAGCCAGGTGTTGATCAACACCACCACCGCCGCGCCACTGTGGAACTGGCCTTCGAAATACACGTGGGTGTGGGTCAGGTAGTTGTCATCGCCGGCCGACCCGCCGAAATGCGGGATATCCCCCAGCGCAGCGCTCAAGGCCGCCAGGACCATTTCCTCGCGGCTGGACAGGCCATCGAGCAGGGTCAAGGCGAAACTGTGGCCCTTGATCGGCGCCAAGGCGTTGCTGCGACAGCCGCTCGCCAGACGCTCGACCATTTGCTGGGCGTCGATCAGGCTGAAGTGCTCCATTTCGCCGATCAGTTCGGCGGCGATGGAAAAGTGCCGATGATCGAACCCCACCGCCGTCACACAGTTGCGACCATAACCTTGCGCGGTGATTTCACCGGCGCTGGTACAGCCCACCAGGCGAATCCCGCCGAAACTCTGGGACAGCGCCTGGCCCAGGGCCGGCAGGTCGTATTCGGCGGAACAGAAAAACAGCACGAAGCCCAGGTGCGGGTGCAACAACTGCCGCGCCAACGCCTGGGCCACCTGCTGGACGTCCGTCGCCTGGGACATGGCGCTCACCACACCTTCGCTCTGGGCCTGCTGCATCTTCGCCTCCGACGGGTGCGTGATAGGAGCCCTGAGTGTACGAAGCTGCGCCGGCTCCACGAATGCTACTTGGGTAGCGGGTGGCCGCTTCCATGGGATGAGATTGCTCCCTCTATGTGGGAGCAAGGCTTGCCCGCGATAGAGGCGATGCGGTCTGGCAGAATCGAGGCGCCTGTTTCGCGAGCAAGCTTTGCTCCCACAAGCGCCCCTGCCACAAGCGTGGTTTGCCGAACAGGCAATATCAGTGACTCATCGGCGCCATGGCACTCGCCTGCCCCAGCAGTTTCTGGTCGATGTCTTCCAGGCGCAGCACTCGGCCGCCGGTGTCGCTGGCGAGTTTTTGTGCCGCCTGGGGGTCGGAGAACGAGGCCAGGACAACGCCCATGGCGCCTTTAAGCCCGCTGCCAATGACGAAGTAGGCGGTCCGGGCGTCGATCAGGTGGGCGTCATCCGGTGTGTCCCAATGGCTGCGGCCCATGTCGTGGACATACAGCTTGACGTCGGCCCGATGGTTTTCCGGCTGCAACCACCAGCCCAGCATCTCCGCCGGCGAGCAGAACTTCTTCACGCCCCCTGCCCCGACCGCCGCGCCCTTGGGCCCGGGGAAGTCAGTGATGACCATCCCGCACACATGACACTCGTCACTGGGATGGAACGCCAGCGCCGCCTCGCTGGCCGCCGGTGGTTCGGCCTTGCCGCAGGCCGCCAGTGCCAGGCACATCAACACCCCGACCCAAAGGCGACCGGCCTTGAAATACACCCTGTTCATCGTTGCATGCTCCCTTATCAAGATTGAAATTCACGGGCACCGGCGATTGAACAGCCGATAGGCCAACCACAACGGAACCGCCATCCACAGGCCCAGGCACAGCCAGAGCAAAGGCGCCGACACCGGCAGGTCGCTGCCCAAGGTCAGCACCGCGGCGCCGCTGGACGCCGCATCGAACCCGGACAGGTTGATCAGCCGATACACGTCGGTAGGGTTGAACAGCAGCAGCCAGGGCAACAGTTCCGGGCTGAAGCGCCCTTCGCTCAGCACCAGCAACGCCAGCAAGGCCAGGTCGAACACCAGCACGAAGAAAAACCACACCCCCAGCGCCAATCCGGCCGCGGTGGATTTCTCTGCCGACAAGCTGCTCAGCACATACGCCAAGCCGAGGAACACCCAGCCCAGCAGCGTGCTGGACGCCATGAACCGACCGAAGGCCCAGAGCAGCAGGCTCAACTGGACATCGTCCACCCACAGGGCGATGGCCAGCATCGCGCAGCCAAAACCGATGAAGGTGGCCAGGGCCAGGATCAAGCCGTGCCCGACAAACTTGCCCAGCAACAATTGGCCGCGGCCCAACGGGTAGGTCAGCAACAGCAGCAAGGTGCCGCTCTCGTCCTCGCCGACAATCGCGTCATAGGCCAGCAGCAAGGCAATCAGCGGCATCAGGAAGGTCGCCAGGCTGGACAGGCTCGCCACCGTGGCCGGCACCGAGGTGAACCCCAGTTGACCGGACGCCGCCGCGCCGAGCCAGGCGATGCCGATCGCCAGCACCGCGAACAACAGGCTGATCGCCAACAACCAGCGATTGCGCAGGCCATCGCTGAATTCCTTGCGGGCCATGTTCCAGACCGGATTCATAGGCGGGTCTCCTCGGCCGCGGCACGGACCATGTAATGACGGTACAAATCCTCCAGCGACGGCGGCTTGATCTCGACATCCGAGGGGTCATCCTGGGCCAGTAACTGGCGCAGCAATTTAAGCTTGCTGCCATCCGGCGCGGACACCTGCACCCCTTCGGCGCCCCAGCCCTGGGTGGCGTGCCCTTCACTGCGCCAATGCTGGCGAAGCCAGTCGGCCCGCGACAGGCCCGAGGCGCGGATCAGCGTCGGCAGCCCGGCGTCCTCGCGCAGCCGGGCCAGGCTGCCCAGGGCCAACAGGCGCCCCCGGGTGAGAATCGCGGCGCGGTTGATGTGCGCCTCCACGCCAGGCAAGACGTGAGAACAGAGAATGATGCTGGTGCCCTGCCAACGCAGGCGGTCGAGCAACTGATAGAGGTCCTGGGTAGCGATAGGGTCGAGGCCCACGGTCGGCTCATCCAGCAATAACAGGCGCGGTTGGCCGAGCAGCGCCTGGGCCAGACCGAGACGCTGGCGCATGCCCTTGGAATACGTTTTCACGCGCCGTGTCGCGGCAGCCGCCAGCCCAACCTCTTCCAGCAAACGCTGCACCTGCTCCGGTGCAGCGCCTTTGAGCCGGGCAAAATGGCGCAAGGTCTCCAGCCCACTCAACTGCGGATAGAACATCACGTTCTCGGGCAGATAACCGAGCATCTGCCGCACCCTCGGGTCGCTGGGCGCGCGACCGAAGACACGCACCTCGCCCTCGCTGGCTTGCAGCAAACCGAGGATCAGCTTCATGGTGGTGGTCTTGCCCGCGCCGTTGTGCCCGAACAGCCCGAGCACCTCGCCCTGGGCCAGGTTCAAGTCCAACCCGCGCAGTACGGTGACATCGCCATAGCGCTGGCTGACCCCTTCGATCTCGACGACGTTCAAGACGCGTCCTCCTGGGCACTGTTGCGTGACGGGGGCTGGACAGGCGTTTCCATCAGCGGATGACTGTCCATCACCCCGGGGGATTTCATCACCGGGAAGGCTCGCTGCACCCAACGCAGCAGTTCGATTCCCGGGCTGTTCATCAACAAGCGCACCTGGGGATACAGCCACAGCAGGCGATCGACGTTGTCGTTGGGTTCATAGGCGACATCGCCCAGGCCGTCGCCGTTGCGATCCCAGCCCAGGTAGTCGCTCCAGTAATTGCCGCGGCCATCCACCGACCACTCCTGCAACCGCGTGGCAACGTATTTGACCTGGCGCTGGTTGTGGACGAAGGCATTGCCGGCGATGCGGTTATCCTCCGAGCCGGCCGTCAGGTGGATGCCCACGGCGCTGCGCTCGAAATGATTGCCTTCGATACGGTTGAACAGCGAGTTGTAGATGAACAGGGCCTTGCCCTCGGCGCCGCTGATCATGGTGTCGCCGGTAGACCCGTCGCGCACGTCGGTGACGAAGTTGTCGCGCAGGGTCGAATAGGTGATGTAGTTCATCAGGATCCCGTAGTTCTGATCCTGTTCGGAGCGATTGCCGATGACCGTCAGTTGGCGGCTTTGCATCAAGGCATAACCGGTGCGGGTACGCCGGGTGACGTTATCCAGCAGGCGATTATCGTTGGCGAACATGTAATGCACGCCGTAGCGCAGGTCCTCCAGGACATTGCCCTGGAGCAGGTTGCCGCTGGAGGTGTCGATGTAGATGCCGTCGCGGGTTTCGCGCACCTGGTTACCGATAACCCGGGCGCCGTGTACGGCATACAAATGGATGCCATTGCCACGGTCCTGGGAACGCAGACTGGGGTCGCCCTGGATGCGGTTGTCGATCAGGCTGACGTCCCGCGTGCCATCGACCCAGATACCGAAGCCCTGGCCCTGCATCCGGTTGCCACGCACCACCGCTCCTTGGGCGACCGGCTGGATGAACACGGCCGCGTTCATGGCCGTCAGGTCGTGGCCCCAGTCCAGGAAGGTACAGCCCTGGACCTGGACGTTCGGGGCGCGAATGATCACGCCATTGCCCTCGCCTTGACCTTGGAATACCGCATCCGGCGCACACGTGAGGGTCATGGGCTGGTCGATGCTGAACGAGCCCCGGTACTGGCCCGCAGGCAGGCGCCATTGCTGGTCGCCCTCGGCCTGCAAAGGCAAATCGGTGATCGGCTGCGGCGCACCGAGCGCGCCGCCCGACAGCAGGCAGAACACCAGGGCAATGACCGCTCGACGAACGTTTGGATGCTGCATATTCCCGGTCATTGCGCCTGTCTCCCTCGTGAATGACTCAGGCCTTTTCAACCAGCATGCGCCCGACCATTTCCATGTGCAGGGCGTGGCAGAACCAGCTGCAGTAGTACCAGTGCAAGCCGGCCTTGTCGGCGGTGAAGGTGATCGATGAGGTCTGTTGCGGGCTGATCTCCATGCTCGCGCCGTGGTTGGTCATGACAAAGCCGTGGGACACGTCTTCGATCTGGTCGATGTTGGTGATGGTCACCGTCACCTCGTTGCCTTGCTTGACAGTGAACTCCGTCAGGCCGTAGGCCGGCGCCATCGAGGTCATGTACACCCGCACCTTGTTGCCGTCGCGGATGACCTTGTTGTCGGTTTCCAGGTTGATGCCGTCCTTCTTCGCCAGCTCCACGGTGCCGGCGAAGAACGGATCGTTGCGGCTCCAGATTTTCTGGGTCTTGATCTGGTCACGCCGGGCGAGAATGCAGTCGTGCGGTTCGGCGAACGCCGGGCCGTCGTGCACCAGCTTCATTTCTTCACCGGAAATGTCGATCAACTGATCGTTCTCCGGGTGCAATGGGCCGGTGGGCAGGAAGCGGTCCTTGGAGAATTTGCACAACACCACAAGCCACTTGCCGTCCGCCTCGCTGGTTTCGGTGAGGGACGCATGGTTGTGGCCGGGCTGGTACTGGACGTCGAGCTTCTGCTTGATGTAGTTGACCTTCTCGCCCTTGTAGGCACGGATGGCCTCGTCCATGTTCCACTTCACCACCTGGCTGTCGATGAACAGGGTCGTATAGGCATTGCCGCGCCCGTCGAACGTGGTGTGCAGCGGCCCGAGCCCCAGTTCCGGCTCGGCGACGATCACTTCGCGGGGGTCCTTGAAGCGGTCCGCGAACAAATCGTCCAGGCGGTCGATGGCGATCATCGAGACCGTGGGCGACAGCTTGCCGTTGGCGATGAAGTATTTGCCGTCCGACGAGGTATTGAGCCCGTGGGGGTTCTTCGGCACGGGAATGTAGCGGGTGAATTCGGAGTCCTTGCCATCGGTCTTGCGGCCATCGACCACCGGCACCTTGGAGCCGTCCAGGTTGATGAACTTGCCGGCCTTGATCGCCGCCTCGATCCGCGGGATGTTGAACACCACCACCCAGTCGCGCTCGTTGCGCATCATGCCGCCCAGGTCGTAGGCTTTCTCGGAGTTGTAGCAGGTGCTGGCAGCGTATTTGCCGGTGTAGTCAGCGTCGGAGTTGTCCAGGTTGCCGTCGACGATCACCTGGAACGCCATTTCCATTTTCTCGGCATCGATGGCGTTGAACATCGTGAAGCTGTTTTTGTCCTGCAGGTCGAAGGTATGGCCGTCGTTGGGGTGCGGGATCACAAACTCAGCGTTGGCAAACACGTACTTGGTGTACGGCACCTTTTGCAGGCGCAGGCCGTGGATGGCTTGCACGTTGGGCACGGTGAGGATCTTGTCGCACTTCATGATGTCCAGGCGAATGCGCGCGACCCGAGAGTTGGCCTTGTCGTTGATGAACAGGTATTTGCCGTCGTACTTGCCGTCGGTCATGGAGATGTGCGGGTGGTGGCAATCGCCGTTCTGGTACTTGGCGCTGTCGCCCAGGATGCGCTTGCTTTCGTTGGTCAGGCCCCAACCGGTGGCCGAGTCGACGTTGAACACCGGGATGCGCATCAGCTCACGCATCGATGGCACACCCAGCACCCGCACCTCGCCCTGGTGACCGCCGCTCCAGAAACCGTAGTATTCGTCCAGCTCCCCAGGCCCGACGTGCACCTTGGACTTGGCCTCCTTGGCCGCCGCCGCCCAGGACTCACGGGTGAACGTCCCGGCCCCCAGCGCCGTCGCGCCGGCCAGTACCGCACCGGTTACCGCACCAGTGCCGAGAAAACTGCGCCGGCTGACACCCCTGGGTTCTTCCACCGCACCGGGGGTTTGGTCTTTTTTGTCGCTCATGCTGTGTGCTCCATGAAGAATGAAACGGTCAAGGGACAGGCCATTGAGGTGCCTCAAGGCGCCGGGCTCACCTGCACCACGGGAATCAGTTGCGGATCGGTCGCGGTCGCCTTGCCGCGCTTCTTGCGCTTGTTGATCAGCGGCGGGCATTTGTTTTCGTTGTGCCAGGTCATCTGGCAGTCGAGGCAGTAATGGCATTCGTTGGCATTGATCCGGCCATCGGGATGAATCGCCTGGATCTCGCATTCCTTGGCGCACAGTTGGCAGGGGTTGCCACACTCCTTGCGGCGCTTGAGCCAGTCGAACAGCCGCAGCCGGGTCGGCATCGCCAGGGCCGCGCCCAGCGGGCAGACGTAGCGGCAATAGACTTTGCGGGTAAAGATATTGATCACCAGCAGGCCCACGGCGTACGCCACGAACCACCACTGGCGGTCGAACCTGAGGGTGATGGCGGTCTTGAAGGGTTCGACTTCGGCCAGCCGTTCGCCGGTGGCCATCGACTCCAGCGAGACGCCGAACAGCACCAGCAAAATGATGTACTTGATCGCCCACAGCCGCTCATGCACGGCGAACGGCAACTCGTATTGGGGCACCTTGAGCTTGCGCGCCAGTTCGTTGATCAACTCCTGCAACGCGCCGAACGGACACAGCCAGCCGCAGAACACCCCGCGCCCCCACAGCAGGATGCTGGCGGCGGTGAACACCCAGAGAATGAAGATCAGCGGATCGGTGAGGAACAACTCCCAGCGAAAGCCTTCGAACAAGGCGTGGACGAAGGTCAGCACGTTGACCACCGACAACTGGGCCAAGGCGTAGCCGCCGAGAAAAACCACGGTGAAGACCAGGTAACCGCGGCGCAGCCAATGCAACAGCGTCGGCCGCCGGGCCAGTGAATCCTGGAAAAACAGGATCGCCGTCAGCACCAGCAACGCGGCCCCAAGCACACTGATTTCGACACTTTTCTGATACCAGAGCGTCAGCCACATCGGCCGGCTGGCTTCTTCGGCGGCCGCCAGTTGCTCGGCGGTGGGCAATGGCCGCTCCAGGTAGGGCTCCGGCAGCTGATAGGCCAGCTCGAAGCTGCTGAAGGTGCCGCTGACCGGTCCGGTCTGACGGCGCACCAGCAGCTCCAGGTTCCAGGGTGAGCCAGGGTCGAAACGGTGGGAGGCGCGGATGATGAAAATCGCCATTTCATCGAAGTCCGGCATGTCATCGAGGGCCACGTCATTCAGGCGCTGAAAATCCAAGTCGCGAAAGCTGATGGTGTCGCCGGACTGACGCAGCTGCACCCGGTCGAAGATGCCGCCACGCACGTATCCCGAGCCCTTGAAGGAATAACGACCGCTGCCCATCACCGCGATGGCCTGCTCGCCCGGCTTGAGCTCGGCCATCAGTGTGCGGTATTGCGCCTCGCCCAGCAGGTTGCGGCCGATGGTGGGTGGATTGAGGTGGGTGGCATAGAGGTCGATGAAGGTGTCATTCACCTGCTCGCCGCTGGCGGTCTCGACCTGTTCGGCTTCGGTGCCCTTGAAGGACGCATCGACCTGGCCGCGGGTCAGGAGCAGGCGCCGTACAGCGCCGTTGCCAGTCAGGGTCTTCCAGTCGGCGCGCTCGTAGATGTCCTCACGCACACGCGCCGGCGCCACGGCCAACCCCGCATCGCCCTTGACCAGGCCCAGGGACACCGCGACATCGTGGGCGGCACGCATGATGACCTCGTTGACCACCATCGCCGTCACGGTAGCCCCGGCGATGGCATCCACGGTCACGGCATTCGGGTCGCTGGAATGCCCCACCACCACCCGCTGATTGACCTTGATGCCGCTGTAGCGCGCACTGAACGCGTGGAGTTTTTCTTCGGCGATGCCGATCAGCAGAATCGGCTCGTGGTGTTCGAGCACGTAGGCATCGAGGATCACCCCCGCCGGATCGAGAATGACCTGGACGTTGATCGGCTTGCCGGAATAGGCGGGAATGTCCACCACATCCAGGCTCTGGAACACATAGCCCAGGACCTTGCCGGCAGCGGACAATTTGCGAACCTTGAAGGGCCCATCGGGCTCGGAGATCGCGTCGGTCTGGTTCAGGACGTGGTGGATGCGCTGTTGTTGGATGTCACCGTAGTCCTTGGCCTGGACAATTCCGGCGAAGATCAGCAGTAGAACGAACAGCCCGGGGAGCCAGGAGCGGGATGGGTACAACATCGCAGAGGAACGGGTCATGGACGCCAGGGCTTAAAGACAGGATCTTGGCGATCATGGTAGGGGCCGGCCCCTTCTTCGGCCCTTGATTGAAATCAACTTGGAAAAAACTTAAACCCGCCCCCCAAAAACTGTGGCGAGGGGATTTATCCCCGCTGGGGTGCGAAGCAGCCCCAAAGCCTGTCCCTGTGGTGTGTCAGGTTGATTCTGATCAGCTTCATTGGGGGTGCTTCGCACCCCAGCGGGGATAAATCCCCTCGCCACAAGTTGGTGTCAATTCAAATAACAGCGCGCGGTCCAATCCTCAGCGCAACCCATAGGCATAGATACGGCCGTCATTATTGTCGTACCAATTGCCGTTGGCCCAGAACACCCGGTCCTGCGTCGGTTGAAAGCCGAGAATGCCCAGGTAACCGTCGATGGCGAGGCGCTGCCAGGAGCGCCCCCAATCCTTGGAATAGAACACCCCATCGGCGGAGATGTTCGCGTCCGACCACCAGTAGAGCCAGCGCGGTGGATGGTGGTCGCTGGTCGTGTTGATCAGCAGGGTGTTCTGGCCCAGCCAGAGATTGTCGCCACGTACCTGGGTCTGCGATGCCAGGGGGGCGAACACACTGGGCAGCTCACCCATGGTCGTCCAGGTCAGGGCGGCGGTGTCCAGTTCGGCGACAACATCTTGCTCGCGGTCACCCTGGTCAATCAGCCCAATCACCCGCCCGGCGTCGTTCTGTACCAGCTTGCTCACAAACAGGTTGTCGTCACGCTGTACGTCGACCACCTGCCACCGCCCGGCCTTGGCTTGCAACCGGGCCCGTGTCGTGACGTTGATCGCGATATTGTCGCTGACGCCATCCGGATGGACGCCCCAGAAGCGTTGGGACACCCAGATAAAGGCCGTCTGTGCATCCAGTTGCAGGACATTGGTCTGGATTTCCCCATGTTCATCTGTATTCGTGCCCCAGTCAGTGATGTCAGGGCGTTTGCCGTGGGCGTATTTGGCGGGCACCAGCAGCGACTCGGGCGCCATTATCGGCGCGCTGTTCGCCCCCCGATCAGCCGAGTAGAAGACGCCGGTGGAAACGGCTGTCGGCTTCTCTTCTTCGCTGTCTTCATCCACCGCGTCCGGCGTGCCCACGGCCCAGACTTCATTCGAGCCGTGGAAATAAGGAGCCAGGCTCCAGGCCAACGATTCGGCCTGGGGAAACCAACCCTTGGTCAACCAGGTCCAGCGCTGGCCTTGATCATCACTGCGAAAGACCACGGTCTGATCGGGGTCCTGGGTATTCGCCGTTTCAGGCCGACGAAGGCCCGTGAGCAGGAACACACGGGTGCCGTCGGGGCTGGCTACCATACAGGCGCTGCCACTGACATGTGCCACGAGCTGAAATTGCCCTTGGGCGTCCAGGCGGGAAATGAACGTGGTTTCCTTGTCAGCGCGAGAAAACAAACCGGCAAAGGTTCCAGACTCTTCCGCTTCATTGGGCTGCTTCGGCTGGCCATAGACCAGCGCATCCAGGTCCAACACGTCAGCGGACGGTTCGAGCTCTCGGGCCTCCCTCTCCAGGCGTGCCACCAGCCAGGTTCCCTGTGGCGTCACCGTCACGCCCGTGCAATACGAGGACATCGCTCGCAACTCGGTGTCCTTCACTTCACCGACTTGTCGCTGGTCAGGACTGTCGCCGCCCAACTCCAGTTTGGCGCTGGCAATCATCCAGATGTACCAGAGCGCGGCACCGGCCAGCAGCGCGACAAACAGTGTGGAGAACAACTTCGATCGAGGCATGAGGCGTCCGTATCCATGGGAAAAATCTGCAGAGCTTTTCTCATCTCTTGCGCCCGGAGTAAATTTTTATCGCACGCGAACGGTTGAACCCGGTCGCATAATTGTCAGCGCTGTGATCCAGTCCACTCTGCCATCGCCATAATGCAGCGCCATAACGCCCTGAAGCGTTGCACCAACGTCCACAAGGAATGCCCGATGCCCCCACGCTCCGCCCCTGCTTCAACCGCCGACCTGCCGCAAGGCACCGGCTTCGTGCGGGTGCGTGGTGCCCGCGAACACAACCTCAAGAACGTCGACGTGGACATCCCTCGCGATGCCCTGGTGGTGTTTACCGGCGTGTCGGGGTCCGGCAAATCGTCGCTGGCCTTCTCCACGCTTTACGCCGAAGCCCAGCGTCGCTACTTCGAGTCCGTCGCACCCTATGCGCGGCGCCTGATCGACCAGGTCGGCGTGCCGGACGTGGACAGCATCGAGGGACTGCCGCCGGCAGTCGCCTTGCAGCAACAGCGCGGCACCCCCAGTGCACGCTCATCGGTGGGCAGCGTCACCACCCTGTCGAGCCTGATTCGCATGCTCTACTCCCGCGCCGGCAGCTACCCGGCCGACCAACCGATGCTCTACGCCGAAGACTTCTCGCCCAACACGCCACAGGGTGCCTGCCAGGAATGCCATGGCCTGGGCCGGGTCTATGAGGTGACCGAAGCGTCCATGGTGCCGGACCCGTCGCTGACCATCCGCGAGCGCGCCGTGGCCGCCTGGCCCATGGCTTGGCAGGGCCAGAACCTGCGGGACATCCTGGTGACCCTGGGCTATGACGTCGACATCCCCTGGCGCGACCTGCCGAAGAAGCAGCGGGACTGGATTCTCTTCACCGAACAAACCCCTACCGTTCCCGTATACGCCGGGCTCACCCCGGCCCAGACCCGCGCCGCCCTCAAACGCAAGCTCGAACCGAGTTACCAGGGCACGTTCAGCGGCGCCCGACGCTACCTGCTGCACACGTTCATGCACTCCCAAAGCGCGCAGATGCGCAAACGCGTGGCGCAATACATGCGCGCCAGCCCCTGCCCCGTGTGCGAAGGCAAGCGCCTCAAACGCCAGGCGTTGACCGTGACCTTTGCCGGCCTGGACATCGCCGAACTGTCGCACCTGCCGTTGCTTGAACTGGCCGAAGTGCTCAAGCGCGTCCTGGCACCCGACTACCTGGAACAGGCCGAAGAAACCGGGGACGTCCTCAGCCACCAGCAAACCCGAAAAGCCCGCGAGCAACGCGCCGCCAGGGGCGACAACCCGCACGCGGGTGGGCCCGACGCGCGCCACACCCCCAACCTCTCCCTGGAGAAACGCCTGGCCGCCCAACGCATCGCCGCCGAGCTGCTGGAGCGGATCGTCACCCTGATCGACCTGGGCCTCGGCTACCTTGCGCTGGAACGCAGCACGCCGACGCTTTCGTCCGGCGAACTGCAACGCCTGCGCCTGGCGACCCAGCTCAACTCCCAGTTGTTCGGCGTGATCTACGTGCTGGACGAACCCTCCGCCGGCCTGCACCCGGCCGACAGCGAAGCGCTGTTTGGCGCCCTGCAACGCCTCAAGGCAGCGGGCAACTCGGTGTTTGTGGTCGAACACGACCTCGATACCATGCGCCGCGCCGACTGGCTCATCGACGTCGGCCCGGACGCCGGCGAACAAGGCGGGAAAGTCCTCTACAGCGGGCCGCCGGCCGGCCTTGGCCAAGTGCCGGAATCACGTACCCGTGGCTACCTCTTTGGTGAAGAACACGTTGCGGCACGCAGCCCTCGGACACCCAGGGATTGGCTGCGCCTGGAAGGCATCACCCGCAACAACCTCGACAACCTGAGCGCGGCCTTCCCCTTGGGTTGCTTCACCGCCGTGACCGGCATCTCCGGCTCAGGCAAATCCAGCCTCGTCAGCCAGGCCCTGCTGGATCTGGTCGGCGCCCACCTGGGCCAGGCCAGCCCCAACGCCGAACCCGATGAGCAAGGCCTGGAAGACGAACCCGTGCAAACCAGCGGCGGGCGCGTTACCGCCGGGCTCGACGCGGTCAAGCGGCTGGTGCAGGTGGACCAGAAGCCCATCGGCCGCACCCCGCGCTCCAACCTCGCCACCTACACCGGGCTGTTCGACCATGTGCGCAAACTGTTCGCCGCGACGGCGCAGGCGCAAGCACTGGGATTCGATGCCGGACGGTTTTCCTTCAACGTCGCCAAGGGCCGTTGCGAGACCTGCGAAGGTGAAGGCTTTGTCAGCGTGGAATTGTTGTTCATGCCCAGCGTGTACGCGCCCTGCCCCACCTGCCACGGCGCGCGCTACAACCCGCAGACCCTGGCGGTGAGCTGGCAAGGCCTGGACATTTCCCAGGTGCTGCAACTGACCGTAAACCAGGCTCTTGAGGTGTTTGCCGAGCAAGCGGCGGCCAGGCGCTCATTGCAGGTGCTGCAGGATATCGGGTTGGGCTACTTGCGCCTGGGCCAACCGGCCACGGAACTGTCCGGCGGCGAAGCCCAGCGGATCAAGCTGGCGACAGAACTGCAGCGCAAAGCCCGGGGGGCGACGTTGTATGTGTTGGATGAGCCCACCAACGGGCTGCACCCCCAGGACGTGGATCGCTTGCTGGTACAGCTGAATCGCCTGGTGGAGGAAGGTCACACGGTGGTTGTGGTGGAACATGACATGCGCGTCGTGGCGCAGAGTGACTGGGTCATCGACATCGGCCCGGGCGCAGGCTCCCAAGGTGGTAACGTCGTGGCCTGCGGGGCTCCAGAGGAAGTCGCGGCCTGCCGGGAAAGCCGGACGGCGGAGTTTTTGAAAAGGGCTTTGCAGCCTGGGGAGTCGAAACGAAACCGCTCTCGATAGGGGAAACAAATCACTTGTGGCGAGGGGATTTATCCCCGCTGGGCTGCGAAGCAGCCCACAAAAAAAGCTGATTACATGAACCTGACACACCGCGACGTCAGGTTTCGGGGCCGCTGCGCAGCCCAGCGGGGATAAATCCCCTCGCCACAGGTATATCAGCTGATCGCCCCACCTCAGACCGTACGCGAATACTGAACCGTCTGGTCCGCCCCCAGGTATGCGTCGAAAGCCATGGCCACGTTGCGCATCATCAATTGCCCCTGGGGCAACAACACCAGCTCGTCGTCGCGAAGGTCCAGCAACCCGTCGCGCACCAGTTCCTGGAGCCGCTCCAGGGCATCGGCGAAGTACTCGGTAAATCGAATGCCGTGGGCCCTCTCGATCCAGCCGAAATCGATTCGCCCATGACACATCAGTTCGCTGATGACCTCGCGCCGCAGGCGATCGTCGTCGCTCAGCCGATAACCACGCTGCACCGCCAGCAAGCCTTGGTCCAGCCGGGCGTAATACTGGGAAAGCTCCTTGACGTTCTGGTTGTAGCTATCACCGACCTTGCCGATCGAGGATACCCCCAGGCCAATCAGGTCGCAGTCGGCGTGGGTGGAATAACCCTGGAAATTGCGCTGCAGACTGCCCTGGGCGCGGGCGCGTACCAGTTCGTCATCCGGCAAGGCGAAGTGGTCCATGCCAATGTAGACGTAGCCGGCTTCAGTCAGGCGATTGATGGTCAGCTCGAGCAACTCCAACTTGCGCTCTGGCGGCGGCATGTCTTCTGGCCGGATCATCCGTTGCGCCCGCACCCGTTGCGGCAGGTGGGCGTAGCTGTAGGCCGCGATCCGGTCCGGACGCAGGGCGATGATCTTGCTCAAGGTGACATCGAAACTGGCGATGGTCTGCAAAGGCAGGCCATAGATCAGATCGACGCTGACCGATTTGAAGCGCGCCAGGCGCGCGGCCTCCACCAGCTCGACGACCTGGGCTTCGCTTTGCACTCGATTGACGGCGATCTGCACCTGGGCATCGAAATCCTGGACGCCAAAGCTCAGGCGGTTGAACCCCAGCTGGCGCAAGCCTTGGATCTGTTGCGCATCGATGGTCCGCGGATCGACCTCGATGGAAAACTCATGGGCGTCGCTGTCGTCCATGTCGAACGACTGGTGCAGGCAGTCCATCAAGTCGGCCAGTTGCTCATGGGTCAGGTAAGTCGGCGTGCCCCCGCCCAGGTGCAGTTGAGTCAGTTTGCGCGAGCGGTCGAACAAGGCCGCCTGCAGGGCAATTTCGCGCTTGAGGTAGGTCAGGTATTCGACGGCACGATGGGTCTTGCGCGTGATGATCTTGTTGCACGCGCAGTAATAGCAGAGGCTCTGGCAGAACGGGATATGGATGTACACCGATAACGACTTGGGCAGCGGCGCCTGGTTACTGCGCTGGGCAGCCTGCTGGTATTCGTCCATGGCAAAGGCCTGGTGGAACTGCGGCGCCGTCGGATAGGAGGTGTAGCGCGGCCCCGGGCGGTCGTACTTCTCCACCAGGGCACGATTGAAACCGGATGCAGCATTCATGATGGGTTCAACTTTTCAAAAGGGTGTGGGCCTGCGTCATCCAGTCCTGGGTCGAACAGATTGCAGATCGCATCGACGTTCAAACGCCCGGCGGGCAGGATGCCGATAAACCGGCTCGACAGTTCGATCAATCCCTGGTCATGCAACACTTCCAGCGACGGCCAGACGGACGCGAAATGCTCGCGAAACACCAGGCCGAAGCGTGCCTCGATGGCCACGATATCCAGCTCCAGGTCACAGGACAGTTGCTCGGTCACGCTCGCCTTGACCTGATCCTGCGCTTCACAGCGCCAGCCGCGACACACCGGCAATTGCCCGGCGTCCAACTGCTGGTAATAGTGAAGCAGGTCGTCGGTGTTCTGTACGTACAGGTGCTCGATCTGCGTGATGGCTGACAAACCGAAGCCCACGTGATCACAGCAACCGTGACGGGTAAAACCCTGGCAATTGCGATGCAGGCGTCCGTGCTCCTGGGCCACCGCCAGGTCATCGTCGGCCCTGACGAACTGACCCAGGCCGATGTAGTGATAGCCGGCGCCAATCAGCTGTTCACAGCAGATTTGCCGCATGGCGTCCTTGTCGGCCGGGCTGCAAAACTCGCCGGCCATCCCGGCGTTTTTCGAGCGGTAACGATACGGCGCGCGGGCATAGTCGAAAACGTGCAACCGGTCCGGTTCCAGTTCGATCAGCGTCGCCAGTTTCAGGGCGAAACTGCTCGGTGTTTGCCAAGCGTGGCCGTAGCCCAGGTCAATGTTGATGGAGCGAAAACCAAACGTGCGCGACGCATCGATCAACGAATGGATCGGTGCCGGGTTCTGATAGCAATCGACCGACAGATCGCTGTCGACGCCAATGTCGGGCACACCGATGCTGACATGGGAGAAACCCTGGTCACGGATCAGGCCCATGGTCGACCAATCCGTGTGGTGCAGGTCCACCTCGATGCTGTGGTCGCCGCCGTCGTATTCACTGAAGTCGAAGCGCTTGCGCAGCTCACTCATCAACTTCTGCAGATGAGCGATCACCGGTGTGCCACCGGTCAGGCAAAACTGCTCGACGCGCCGCCCTGCGCCCAGGTGACAACCGACCAAGCCCATCTCATACGTCAGGCGTTGCAGGTAGCCCTCGATCTCGCCGCAGCGGCAGTCACTGGCCAGGGGCGAACACGACGCCAGCCGCAAACGCGAAGGCAAGTGCACCGCCACGGATAGGGGTCGGCGTTTCTGACGGCTGCTGCGCAACCCTCGAAGCAGGTCGAGCGAACCGACACCTGCGTGGAATCTGCGCGTACCGACCGGACAATCGAAATCAGCCACCACAGGGGCACGTCCCGAGGGGCGCTCACCGAGGGTATGGAACGGGTCGAACATGACAATCTCCGAGTGGCTGTGCGCGAGCAGTTTGCGGGGTAACCCGCCGGGCCACCTTGACCTGTATCAAGCGCCTTGGAACCACGCGCCAGCGCTTACCAGGTGACGTAGAACATGGCCTTGGCCAGCAGCACGATCGCGACCATGTGCAGGAACACGCTGGTATGGATGATGTGCACGTAGCGGGCGTTCATGCGCCCGCTCCTGAACAGCCACATGGCCCAGAGGAAATGCCCCAGCACACTGCCCGCCAACAGGATCTTGAGCCCCAGCAGCAAACCGAAGGATGACTGCAACGGTGACAAGAGCACCGGCCAATAGCGCAGCCAGACCATGCCAATGCCTGCGCCGAACAGCACCAGCAGTACCCACGGCATCAACTGCCGGGCGCGTTGGCTGATGCCTTGCTCCAGCAGCACCATGACCTTGGCGGGCAGTTGCTTGCGAATGCTCTCCAGGAACAGGACTTCGAAGAAAACCGTGCCGATGAACACCAGCGCGGCAAACAGGTGCAAGGTCAGAAACAGCGGATAACTCATGAGCTTCCTCGGTCGCCCTCTTCAACGGGGCGATGGTTTATTCGAGGTTATCGCGCCATCCCAAAAGTGGGGTTGATGCCAATCAAGGAAAGCGCCATCAGTCGCCATAGAACCTGTGGGAGCGGGCTTGCTCGCGAAAGCGGTGTGTCAGTCACGGCAATGGTGGCTGATTCGCCGCCTTCGCGAGCAAGCCCGCTCCCACAAGGGGCATCGCTCGGCCTTAAAAGCGTCAACAGAACGTTACTCCTGCGCAATCCCCACACAACCGCTGATCAGTTAGTCCAGCTTTTTGACACTTTCCCCGATATGCGGTCACAACTTTTGCGCTGCGTTGGGTCATAACACCGAGGTCGTCGATGGAATGTTGGCGTCTACCGAGGTTTAAGCCTGATACGGAGATAAGCTCATGATTTTCAACGTACAAAATTTTGGCGCCAAAGGAGATGGCATCACCGACGACACGGCAGCCATCCAGAGTGCGATTGATGCGGCGGCCGCGGCCGGCGGTGGGCAGGTGTACATGCCGACCGGTACGTACATCGTTTCGGGGGGAGAGGAACCTTCCGATGGCTGCCTGATGCTCAAGAGCAACGTCTACCTGTACGGCGACGGCATGGGCGACACCACGGTCAAGCTGGCCGACGGCTCCGACACCAAGATCACCGGGATCATCCGCTCGGCCTACGGCGAAGAAACCCACGACTTCGGCGTCAGCAACCTCACCATCGACGGCAACCGCGACAGCACCACCGGCAAGGTCGACGGCTGGTTCAACGGCTACATTCCCGGCGAAGAAGGCTACGACTCCAACGTCACCCTCGACAGCGTCGAGATCAAGGATTGCTCCGGGTACGGTTTCGACCCTCACGAGCAAACCGTCAACATGGTCATCAAGAACAGCGTGTCCCACGGCAACGGCCTGGACGGCTTCGTCGCCGACTTCCTCAGCGACAGCACCTTCGAAAACAACATCGCCTACAACAACGACCGCCACGGTTTCAACGTCGTCACCAGCACCCACGATTTCACCATGACCAATAACGTTGCCTACGACAACGGCGGCAATGGCATCGTGATCCAGCGCGGCAGCGAGGACATCCCCTCCCCCAGCAACATCACCATCACCGGTGGCGAGGTGTATGGCAACGGCGCCGAAGGCGTGCTGGTCAAGCTCTCCAGCGAAGTGACCGTCACCGGCGTCGACATCCACGACAACGCCAGCGCCGGGATCCGCATCTACGGCAGCAACCACGTCGAGGTCATCGACAACACCCTCAACAACAATTCCCTGGGCAGTGCCGTACCGGAAATCATCATCCAGTCCTACGACGACACCCTGGGCGTGTCCGGCAAGTACTTCAACGGCAGCGACAACCTCATCCAGGGCAACATCATCAGCGGGAGCGACCTGTCGACCTACGGTGTCGCAGAGCGCAACGAAGACGGCACCGACCGCAACGCCATCATCGCCAACACCATCAGCCACACGAGCAAGGGCGCCACACTGGTGTATGGCGACGGCAGCTACGTCAGCGCCACGGTGCCGATGACCACCGTGCAAGGTACGGCGGGCAACGACACCCTGCTCGGCAGCGCCGCCGCCGAGATTTTCTACGGTGGCGCCGGCAACGACACCATCAACGGTGCGGCCGGTGGCGACATCCTGGTGGGTGGCGCAGGCCTCGACAAACTCACCGGCGGCACTGGCGCCGATACGTTCCGGTTCGTCGCCCAGTCGGACAGTTACCGCAACGCGACCACCAGTTTCGATGACACCATCACCGACTTCGACGTCACCCAGGACAAGATCGACCTCGCCGGTCTCGGTTTCACCGGCCTGGGCAATGGCCGTGGCGGCACCCTGCAAGTCAGCTACAACGCCACCAGCGACCGCACCTACATCAAGGACTTCGACGCCGATGCCAGCGGCAATCGCTTCGAGCTGATCCTCTCGGGCAACCTGGCCAGTACCTTGACCGCCAGTAACTTCATCTTCAATCGCGTGATCACCGGCACCAGTGGCAGCGACTCACTGCTGGGCAGCGATGCGGCCGACACCCTGCTCGGCCTGGAAGGCAATGACAGCCTCAGTGGCGGCGCCGGCGACGACAAGCTCGACGGCGGAGCTGGGATGGACACCCTCACCGGTGGCACCGGGGCGGACACCTTCGTGTTTTCCAGCCGCCTGGACAGCTACCGCAACTACAACACTGGCGGCGCCAACCTGGGCGACCTGATCACCGACTTCGACATCAGCGCCGACAAGATCGACCTGTCGGCCATGGGCTTCACCGGCCTGGGGGACGGCAAGAACAACACCGTGTACCTGGTGCTCAACAGTGCCGGTACCAAGACCTACATCAAATCCCTGGAGGCCGACGCCAATGGCAACCGCTTCGAAGTGGCGCTGGACGGTAATTACCTCAACACCCTGACCAGCGCCAACTTCGTCTTCGCCACCACCTCGCCGACCAACCAGGCACCGGTACTGGCGACGCCGCTAGTGGATCAGAACGCCACCGAAAACACCCCGTTCAGCTACGTGGTGCCGGCCACCAGCTTCACCGACCCGGATAACGACAGCCTGAGCTACACCGCCAGGCTCGCCAATGGTAGCGCCCTGCCCAGCTGGCTGGTCTTCGATGCCGCCACCCGCACCTTCAGCGGAACGCCACCCGACACCGCGTCGGGCACCTACGCCATCCAGGTCACCGCGAGCGACGGCAGTAACGCCACCGTCAGCGACAGCTTTACCCTCGCCGTGCAGGACGTCCCCACCGCCATTGTGATCAATGGCACGCCGAACAACGACACGCTGACCGGCACCGCGGCCAATGAGCAACTGTTCGGTGGCGCGGGCAACGACACCCTCAACGGCGGCGCCGGCAACGACGTCCTGGTCGGCGGCACCGGGGTGGACAAGCTCACCGGCGGTACGGGGGCCGATGTGTTCCGCTACACCTCGAAACTCGACAGCTACCGCACCAGCTCCACCAGCGCCAGTGACCAGATCCTCGACTTCGACGTGGCCGCCGACAAGATCGATGTCTCGGCGCTTGGCTATACCGGCTTGGGCAACGGACTCAACGGTACCCTGCAGGTCACTTACAGCTCGTCGACCAACCGCACCTACCTCAAGGACTTGACGGTCGATGCCAACGGCAATCGGTTTGAAGTCTCGATGGCAGGCAACTTCGTCAGCAGCCTGACGGCCAGTCACTTTGTCTTCGCCGACCAAGGCACCCCCACCAATGTGGCGCCGGTCGTGGCCACTCCGCTGCTGGACCAGAACGCCAGTGAAAGCACGCCGTTCAGCTACACCGTGGCGAGCAACAGCTTCACCGACGCCAACCAGGATGTGCTGACCTACACCGCGACCCTCGCCAACGGCAACGCCCTGCCCGCGTGGCTGAGTTTCAATGCCACCAGCCTGACCTTCAGCGGCACGCCAACCAGCACTGCGGCGGGTAACTACGACGTACTCGTCAAGGCCACCGATCCTTCTGGCGCCTCAGTCAGTGACAACTTCGCCCTGGTGGTGGCCGATGCGCCCGCCAATACCATCACCGGCACCAACAACGCCGAAACCCTCAACGGCACGACCGGCGCGGACCTGATCCTTGGCCTGGGCGGCAACGACACGATCAAGGCCGGCACCGGTGCGGACATCGTCGTCGGCGGTGCCGGACGCGATTCGCTGTACGGCGGCGACGGTGCCGACACCTTCCGCTACAGCAACCTCTCCGACAGCTACCGCGACTACGACACCGGGGGCGTCACGGCCACCGACACGATTTATGACTTTACCGTCGGCGTCGACAAAATCGATGTCTCCGGGTTGGGTTTTCTCGGTCTCGGCGACGGCACCAACAGCACCTTGTACATGACCCTCAACGCGGCCGGCGACAAGACCTACGTCAAGTCCGCCGAAGCCGACGCCGATGGCAATCGCTTCGAGATCGCCCTCAACGGCAACTACCTCAACACCCTCACCGCCAGCGACTTCGTCTTCGGCGAGCGCGCCCAGCAGGACATTCTCTACCTGCCGACCCTAGGCCAATCCAACGCACGCCTGTTGCGCATGTCCGAGGACGACGACCAATCCGGCACCTCGATGCTGGTCAACGACCTCAACCGCTACACCACCTACGACGTGCGCAGCCAGTTCAACGATGCCGATGGCAACGGCATCGACATCGCGGTGGGCGGCAGCACGGTCAACGGCCTCTCCACACTCAGCGCCGAGGAGCTCCAGCTGTGCTGGTGGCTGACCGACACCAACCAACCCGGGCAGGCGCTGTTGCGGGCGGTGACATTGCTGCGCGACCAGCGCACCGAACTGCAGTCGATCGATAACGTCACCATGGGCATCATCTGGGGCCAGGGCGAGGAAGCCGCCCAGGAAATCGCCCGGGCCACAGACAAGGCCGCGGCTGCGGCGGCGTACAAGGCCGCGACCTTGAAAGTGTTCGATTACCTGCATGCCCAATTTGGCAATTTCAACGTGTACCTGATGGAAACCGGTCATTACTCGGAGGACGCGGCCCGGGCCCGGGGTTATTCGGAAGAGAAGATCGCGTCCATTGTCGAGGGCGTCGGTTATGTCCGCGCCGCCCAGGAAGCCATGGCCGCCGAGCGCGCCGACGTCAAGCTGGCGGTGGACTACACCGACCTGCCGTTGCGCTACGAAGTCGATCCACTGGTGTATCCCGATGACGTCTGGCACCTGCACGAGGAGTCGGCGGAGATCGTCGGCCAACGCCTGGCGGACTACATTGCCGATGACCTGGGCTTCCAGGGCAACCCCGACGACAACAACAGCGTGCAGGACATCTTCAACAAAGGCCAGAACCAGGGCGGGATGATCGCCGGCACCGACCAGGACGACACCCTGGTGGGCAGCTCGGGCAATGACACGCTGGATGGCGATCTGGGCGCCGACACCCTCACCGGTGGCGATGGCAACGACATCTACGTGGTCGACAATGCTTTCGACAGCGTGGTGGAAACCAACACCTCGACCGCGCAGATCGACACGGTGCAAGCCTCTGTCAGTTGGACGCTGGGGGCCAATCTGGAAAACCTGGTGCTCACCGGTGTGTCGGACATCGACGGCACCGGCAACGAACGGCGCAACTTCATCACCGGCAATACCGCCAACAACGTACTCAACGGCGCCGCCGGGGCAGACAGCATGAGCGGTGCCGACGGGGACGACACTTACTTTGTCGACAATGCCGACGACAGCGTGATCGAGACCAGCACCAACGCGGTGACGGGCGGGATCGACAGCGTGCACAGCAGTCTGGCGGCCTACACCTTGGGCAATAACGTCGAGAACTTGTATGTCGACAGCACCGGCGCTGCCAATGGCACCGGCAATGCGTTGAACAACACGCTGTTCGCCGGTGCCGGCGACAATGTCCTGGATGGACGCGATGGCATGGATACGGCGAGCTATGAACGGGCACTGTCCGGCGTGACCGTCAACCTCTCGACGTCTGCGCAGCAGAACACCGTGGGGTCCGGGCTCGACACCTTGAAGTTCATCGAGAACCTGGAAGGAAGCGCCTCCGCCGACACGCTGTCGGGGAACAGCGCGGCGAACGTCCTCGACGGAGGGGCCGGCAACGATACGCTGGTGGGTGGTTCGGGCGATGACCGGCTGATCGGCGGCGCGGGCACCGACAACCTCAGCGGTGGCACGGGTGCGGACACCTACGCATTTGGTGCGCTGTCGGACATGGGCGTCGGGGCTTTGCGCGATGTGATCAGCGGCTTCAAGAGCGCGGAGTTCGACAAGTTGGACCTCACCGGCCTGGACGCCAACCCGCTGACCGCCACAATCGATGCCTTCACGTTCATCGGCAACAGCGCCTTCGACCCCAACAACGCCACCGGCCAACTGCGCTTCGTCGATGGCATCCTCTCCGGCAGTACCAACGCCGACGCCACCCCCGAGTTCGAATTCGAACTGGTCGGCGTCAAGGAGCTGCACGCCAGCGACTTCACAGCCTGATTGCCCCCCTGAGCAGGCTTGCCCGCAATAGCGGCGGCACATTCAGCATGGATGCTGACTGACCCACCGCTATCGCGAGCAAGCTTT
>NZ_ATLN01000041.1:0-98130 GCF_000416195.1 Pseudomonas sp. CFII68 | reverse complement strand
CGCTGGGCCCGCGGCAACGCGCGGCGATCTTCCGCAAGGCCGCTGACGTGGCTGAGCAGTCCTTCGACGAACTGGCGCTGTACGTGGCCCGGGAGACCGGCGCCGCGCTGTTCAAGGGCCAGCATGAAGTGCGCGAAGCCATCGTGCTGTTGCATCAGGCCGCCGGCCTGCTGTCCCAGGCCCATGGGGTGGTCCTGCCCAGCGAGGCGGGGCGCCTGTCCTATGCACGGCGCCAGCCCCATGGCGTGGTCGGGGTGATTTCGCCCTTCAACTTTCCCCTGGTGCTGTCCATGCGCTCCGTTGCGCCAGCTCTGGCGGCGGGCAACGCCGTGGTGCTCAAGCCGGATCCGCAGACCCCGGTGAGCGGTGGTTTCCTCATCGCTCGGTTGTTCGAGGTAGCGGGGCTGCCCAAGGGCTTGTTGCAAGTGTTGCCCGGCGCGGCGGATGCCGGTGAGGCGCTGTGTCGCGACCCTAACGTACGCATGATCGCCTTTACCGGTTCCACCGGCGCCGGTCGCAAGGTCGCTGAAGTGGCCGGGCGCAACTTGAAGAAGGTCGCGCTGGAGTTGGGCGGCAAGAACCCACTGATCATTCTTGAAGACGCCGACCTCGACCTCGCCGCCCGCAACGCGGCCTGGGGCGCCTGGCTGCATCAAGGGCAGATCTGCATGGCCACCGGGTTGATCCTCGCCCATGAATCCATCGCCGAAGAACTGACCCGCAAACTGGTGGAAAAAGCCCAGGCCTTGACCGTAGGCAACGCCGCCCAGGGCGAAGCTGCGTTGGGGCCGCTGATCAATCAGCGCCAGCTGAAACGGGTGCACGACATCGTCAGCGACTCCGTGCGCGCCGGGGCTAGACTGGAGGCAGGTGGCGAGCACGATCGGCTGTTCTATCAGGCCACGGTGCTCAGCGGCGTGAAACCCGGCATGCGGGCCTTCGATGAGGAGGTGTTCGGGCCCGTGGCAACGGTGGTCAGCTTCGCCACCGATGATGAGGCCGTCGAGTTGGCCAACCGCACCGAGTACGGTTTGGCGGCGGCGATCATTTCGCCGTCGGTGGGTCGGGCCATGGCCATCGGTGAGCGGTTGCAGTGCGGCATGTTGCACATCAATGACCAGACCGTCGCCGATGAGTGCATCAACCCGTTCGGCGGGCGCGGCGCCTCGGGCAATGGCGGCAGCGTCGGTGGCCCGGCGGACTGGGACGAATACACGCAATGGCAGTGGGTGACGGTCAAGGATCAGGCGCCGGTCTACCCGTTCTGACCGGCAGGTTTACAGGGCCCGATGAGCTGAGGGCCCTGCGAGTACACAAAAATAATAAGAGGACTCAACATGAAACTCGACAACAAGATTGTGCTGGTGACCGGTGTCTCATCAGGCATTGGTGCTGCCACGGCGAGCCTGCTGCGCGCCCATGGCGCCCAAGTGATTGGCGTGGACCTCAAGGCGCCGCACATGACCCTGGACGGTTTTGTGCAGGGCGATTTGAGCAGCGCCGAAAACATCGAACGGTTGCTGCCGCAGCTACCCGCACGGCTCGACAGCCTGTGCAACATCGCCGGGGTGCCGGGCACCGCCAACCCGCAACTGCTGGCGCGGGTCAACTACCTTGGGTTGCGCCACTTGAGCCGTGCGCTGCTGCCGCGCATCAACGCGGGCGGCAGCATCGTCAATATCGCCTCGATCCTCGGCGCCGAATGGCCGTTGCGCCTGGAACAGCACAAGGCGCTGGCGCGCATCGAAGATTTTGCCGCCGCGCAAGCCTGGCTGGCCGACCACCGGGTGCCGGACCAGACCTGCTACCAGTACTTCAAGGAAGCCTTGATCGTCTGGACCTATCTGCAGGCCCAACCCTGGTTCCTTGAGCATTCGGTGCGCATGAACAGTGTCGCCCCGGGCCCGGTGTTCACGCCCATCCTCGACGACTTCGTGAGCATGCTCGGCGAGGCCCGGACCCAGGCCGATGCCCATCGCATGAAACGTCCCGCTTACGCCGATGAGGTGGCGGCGGTGATCGCTTTCCTGTGTGCCGACGAGTCGCGCTGGATCAACGGCGTCAACCTGCCGGTCGATGGTGGATTGGCCTCCACCTACATCTGAATGCGCAGCCGTAGAACGCGGTGCAAGCCGCTACCTGAGCGTGTTGGCTGCAAAGCCATGCCAAAAAATAACAATAACGAGAAGCGTCCATGGATAACCTCAAAGATTGCTTTGGTTTCAAGCATTGCGCCCTGTTCCTGGCGTTATGCAGCACCGGTGTGATGGTCGAAAGGGTCCAAGCCATGCAAATGGACCTGGGTGACTCCGACTGGAAACTGCGCTGGGACAACACCATCAAGTACAGCCAGGCCTGGCGCCTGCAGGGACAGGACAGCCGCTTGGTCAATGCGCCAACCGCCAACGGCCTGTACCCCTCGATCCAGAGCCAGGGCGACAAGAATTTCAGCCGTGGCCTGGTCTCCAACCGTCTGGACCTGTTTTCCGAAATGGACTTGAGCCGGCAAAACTATGGTCTGCGCGTGAGCGGTGCAGCCTGGTACGACGATATCTACAACCAGGACACCGACAGCAGCGAGCAACCGCATTTCCTCAGCGAAACCCGCAAGCTCCATGGTCGCGACGCGGAAATTCTCGATGCCTTCGTGTTCTTGCGCGGTGACCTCGGTGAAGATTCCCAGGGCGTGGCGCGCCTGGGCCGACACAGCCTGATCTACGGGGAAAGCCTGTTCTACGGTGGCAACGGCATTGCCAATGCCCAGGGCCCGACCGACGTCGTCAAATTGCTCAGCGTGCCGGGGACTCAGTTCAAGGAGATCCTGCGCCCGGTCAATCAGATCTCCGGGCAGTTGCAGATCAACCCGCAGCTGTCGGTGGGCGCTTACTATCAGTTTGAGTGGGAACGTTCCAATCTGCCCGGCGCCGGCAGCTACCTAAGCGACGTCGATGCCATCGGTTACGGCAGTGGCCCACTGCGCGAAGTGTTCGGCAATGACACGGTGAATGGCGGTGATCTTAAACCGCGCAATTCGGGGCAGGGCGGCATGCAGATCCGCTACAAACCCACCGGCACCGAGCTGGAGCTGGGTTTCTACGCGGCCCAGTATCACGATAAAGCGCCGATCGGGTTGTACGCCTACCTGGACGGTCCGGCGTCTGCGGCCACTGGCTTGCCGATCCTGGGTTCCTATCGTCAGGTCTACGCCGAAGACATCAAGACCGCCGGCGTCAGCTTCTCCACCGCCTACGGCCCGTTCAACTTTGCCGGTGAAACGTCGCTGCGCTGGAACGCGCCGCTGGTGAGCAATCTGCAAGTAGTGACCCCCGGCATGGCGGCCGATGGTGGCGACAATGAGTTGTTCGCCAGGGGCAAGACCGCCCACGCCAACCTGTCGGCCATCTACCTGTTATCGCCCACCGCGTTCTGGGACGGCGGCTCGGCCCTGGCTGAACTGGCTTGGAACCGCACCCTGAGTGTGACCAAGAACGCTGCCGCGCTGGACTCCAACACCACCCGCGATGCCACGGCGCTGCGGGTATTGATCGAGCCGGCGTACTTCCAGATTGTCGACGGAATCGACCTGACCGTGCCGATTGGCATGGGGATAGTTCTCGACGGGCGCTCATCGGCGGTCAACAAATCCGGCTTCGGCAACACCCATTCCGGTGACTGGAGTGTCGGGCTCAAAGCCACCTATCTGCAACGCTGGGATGTCGGCCTCAACTACGTGAACTTCTTCGGCGCACCGAAAGCCGGGCTGCGCGAGGACGGCAATTTCAGTTACGGACAGTCGTTGGCCGACCGCGACTTCGTCTCGCTCTACGTGAAAACCTCATTCTAATAAGGTGGATTCGCCATGCAGAACACAACACTCCTGAACACCTGCGTCCTGACCCTGGCCCTTGCCGGCATGGGGCTGGCGCAGGCGGCGGTGTCGCCTGAACAGGCCGCACGCTTGAAAACCGATCTGACCCCCCTGGGTGGCGAGCGTGCCGGCAATGCCGATGGCAGTATCCCGGCTTGGCAGGGCGGTTATACCCAGGTCACGCCCGGCTATAAGCCGGGTGACAAGCGTCCCGATCCATTCGCCGGCGAGAAACCGCTGTATTCGATCAAAGCTTCGAACATGGAGCAGTACGCCAGCGAATTGGCCGAAGGGACCAAGCTGCTGTTGAAGAAATACCCGGACTATCGCCTGGACGTGTACCCGACCCATCGCTCGGCCGCCGCCCCGCAATGGGTGTATGACAACACCAGCAAGAACGCCACCCGCGCCGCGCTGGACGTGGCCAGCGAGAAGGTCTCCAACGCCTACGGCGGCATTCCGTTCCCGATCCCGGAAAACGGCGCCCAAGTGCTGTGGAACTACCGGTTGTCCTGGCAGGGCGGCGACACCATCAGCGCGCCGTTCGATACCTGGCTGATGACCGCCGGTGGCAAGAAAGTCCAGGCGACCCGGGCCCAGTTCTCCTATCAGTTTCCCTACTACTTCGAAGGCGGCAGCCTGGAAAACTATGCGGGCAAGTACCAGGTGGGCAAGCTGTTGACTGAGTTACCGTCATCCAAGGCCGGCGAAGGCCTGATGACCCATTGGGACATGGACCCGGCCAATCGGGCGGCCTGGCAGTATCTGGTCGGCCAGCGCCGGGTTCGCCGGGCACCGAACATTGCCTATGACACGCCGGACTTCGTGACCTCCGGCGTCGGCCTGTTCGACGAAGCGTTCATGCTGTTCGGGCCTACCGATCGCTATGACCTCAAGCTGGTGGGCAAGAAAGAACTGATCGTCGGCTACAACAATAACCGCGCCGCGCTGGCCAAGAGCGACGACCTGGTCAAAGCGAACTTCCTCAATCCTGATCTGGTGCGTTGGGAGAAGCATCGGGTCTGGGTGGTCGAGGCCACGCTCAAATCCGGCAAGCGCCATGTCGTGCCGCGTCGGACCTACTACGTCGATGAAGACTCCTGGCAGATCTTGATGGCCGACGGTTATGACGCTCAGGGCAAGCTCGGCCGGCAGATGTATTCGCTGACGCTGCTGGCGCCGGATATGCCGGCCCTCACCGCACAGGTCATGTGGGGCAGCTACAACCTCGACACCGGGGCCTACTTCCTCAACGCATCGAGCAATGACCTGGCGGTTCAGTACCAGAAGATCGCGAGACCTTCGGCGTCCTATTACACGCCGGATGCCATGGCCAACGAAAACATGCGTTGAACCAGTGGCGGCCGTGGCGAGGAGGCGGTTCGTCGCGGTCGCTTACGATTTTCCGGGCGGAATAACGATATGAACGTTGAAAAATTTTTTGCGCGCCGCAGTCCGCTATGGGGTGTTTGTGTCTTGGTGGGGAGCCTGTTGATGAGCCTGCCCTTGGTTGCACAGGCCACGACATTGGCCGTGCTGCAACAGCCGGCATTGCCGACCGCCAAGGCCCAGCGCTCGGTGTTGCTCGGGCTGGCCCGGGCCGGCGAGCGTCTGGTGGCGGTCGGTGAGCGCGGGATCGTGCTGCTCTCCGATGACGCAGGAGTCACCTGGCGCCAGGCCAAGGTGCCGGTCAGCGTCAGCCTGACGGCGGTGCAATTCGTCGATGCCGAGCAGGGCTGGGCGGTCGGTCATCTGGGCGTGGTGCTGCACACCCAGGACGGCGGGGAAACCTGGCAGAAGCAACTCGACGGTCAGCGTGCCATCGCCTCGGCGGTGCAGTTCGCTGAGCGCGATGTCAATCAACCCGACGGTGCCAGCCACTTGGCGCAGGCACGGCGCATGCTCGATGACGGACCGGATAAGCCGTTTCTCGACCTGTACTTCAGTGACCGCCTGCACGGCTACGTCGTGGGCGCCTACAACCAGATCTTCCGTACCGACGACGGCGGGCGAAGCTGGCAGCCGTGGATGCGGCATGTGGACAATCCGCAGGGCTTGAACCTGTATGGCATCCGCGCCTTGGGCAACGATCTGTGGTTGGTGGGGGAGCGCGGTTTGCTGTTGCGCTCGACCGACGCCGGGCAGTCATTCCAGGCCTTGAAGTCACCTTACGAGGGCAGCTTTTTCGGCCTGCTCGGCACCCGCGACGGGGCCTTGGTGGTCTATGGCTTGCGCGGCAACGCCTGGTGGTCCGGTGACCGTGGCAACACTTGGCGCCGCCTTGATACCGGTATCGAGTCGACACTGGCGAGCGCCGTCGAACTGCGCGACGGCGGCCTGCTGTTGGCCAGCCAGAGTGGTGAACTTTTATTCAGTCATGACCAGGGTCGAAGCTTTGACAAGCGTCAGAGCCGCAGCGGCGGGACGCTCGCTGCCGTGCAACAGGCGGTCGACGGCAGCCTGGCCAGCGTCGGCTTGACCGGCGTGGCCGCTGACCAGGATCCGCGGGCCTCCGGTAAACCTTGAAACTTCACGGTGTAGCGCTATCGAGCCACGGCTCGTGCAACAGGAGTCAAACTTGAAAGACGACAGAACCCAAACCGTGATCGGCCGCCAGGAAGACTTCGACCGGGCGTCAGGCAACTTCGCTGAGCGGGCGATCTTCAACCATCGACCGCTGGTGATCCTGCTGTGCCTGCTAGTGACATTGGTGCTCGGCTGGCAAGCCACGCGCATCGGCATCAACGCCAGTTACGAGAAGACCATTCCCACCGGACATCCCTACGTCGCCAATTTCCTGGAGAATCGCAAAGAGTTGAGCGGCCTGGGCAACTCGCTGCGCATCGCCGTGGAGGTCAAGCAGGGGAGTATTTTCACCAAGGACTACCTCGACACCCTGGCCAAGCTCAACGACGAGCTCTATCTGCTGCCCGGTGTCGACCGCCCCTACATGAAATCGTTATGGACCCCGACCACGCGCTGGACCGCCGTGACCGAGGAGGGGCTCGACGGCGGCACGGTGATCCCCGACGACTACGATGGCTCGACGACCAGCCTCGAGCAGGTACGGACTAACGTGGCCCGCTCCGGGGAAGTCGGACAATTGGTCGCCGGCAACTTCAAGTCCAGCGTGATCTTCGTGCCGTTGCTGGAAATCAATCCGCAGACGGGCAAGGCGCTGGACTATGGCGAGTTTTCCCGGCAACTGGAGGCGCTACGAGACAAGTACCAGACCGATGACCTGCGGATTCATATCACCGGCTTTACCAAGATCGTCGGCGACCTGATCGAGGGCATGACCCAGGTACTGCTGTTCTTCGTGGTGGCGGTGCTGGTGACGGTCTTGGTGCTGTTTGGCTACACCCGTTGCGCACGCAGTACCCTGGTGGTGGTGACCTGCTCACTGGCGGCGGTGCTTTGGCAACTGGGGCTGCTAGCGCTGCTCGGTTATGAGCTGGATCCCTACTCGGCGTTGGTGCCGTTCCTGGTGTTCGCCATTGGCATGAGCCATGGCGCGCAGAAGATGAATGGCATCATGCAGGACATTGGTCGCGGTACCCACCGGGTGGTCGCCGCGCGCTATACCTTCCGCCGCCTGTTCGCCGCCGGCATCACCGCTTTGCTCTGTGACGCGGTGGGCTTTGCCGTGTTGCTGCTGATCAACATTCGGGTGATCCAGGACCTGGCGGTCACTGCCAGCCTCGGTGTGGCGGTGCTGATCTTCACCAACCTGATCCTGCTGCCGATCCTGCTCAGCTATATCGGCGTCAGCCCAGCGGCGGCGCAACGCAGCCTGAGTGCGGAAACCACCGAGCAACAGGCGCAGATCAAGCATCCCCTGTGGCGGGTGCTGGATCTGTTCACCCAACGTCGCTGGGCGATTGGCGCCATGTTGGTTGGCTTGCTGTTGGCCGCGTTTGGTTTTGCCGTGAGCCTGCAGCTGAAAATCGGCGACCTGGACCCCGGCGCTCCAGAGCTGCGTGCCGACTCGCGCTACAACCGCGATGCGTTGTTCATGACCCAGAACTATGCGGCCAGCTCGGATATTTTCGTGGTCATGATCAAGACCCCCGAGGATCAATGCACCCGTTACGCCAGCCTCTCCGCGGTAGACGCGCTGGCCTGGCAACTGGAGCAATTGCCCGGCGTGGAATCGACCACCTCGATGGCGGCGCTGAGCAAGATCGCCACGGCCGGGTATAACGAAGGCAACTTCAAATGGTATGAACTGATCCCCAACGACGGCGCACTGGGTGCCGTGCAAACCCGTGCCCCGCGAGAACTGTTCAATCAGGGCTGTTCGATGCTGTCGCTGTACGTTTACCTGGCCGATCACAAGGCTGACACCTTGAGCCGGGTGGTGGAGGCCAGTGAAAACTTTATCGCTGGGCACCAGATGCCGGAGGTCAAGTTCATGCTCGCGGCCGGCAGCGCGGGGATCGAAGCGGCGACCAATATCGTGGTGAAGAAGTCCATGCGCGAGATGCTGTTCTGGGTCTATGGCGCCGTCAGCCTGCTGTGTCTGGTGACCTTTCGCAGCTGGCGCGCCACCCTGTGCGCGATGCTGCCGCTGATGCTCACCTCGATCCTGTGCGAGGCGCTGATGGTGGGGCTGGGCATGGGGGTGAAAGTCGCGACATTGCCGGTCATCGCACTGGGCGTGGGCATTGGCGTTGATTACGCGCTCTATGTGTTGAGCGTGATCCTGGCGCGAATGCGTGCCGGCGACACTTTGGCCCAGGCGTATTACCAGGCGCTTCTGTTCACCGGCAAAGTGGTGTTGTTGACGGGCATGACATTGGCAGTGGCGGTGTCGACCTGGGCGTTTTCACCGATCAAGTTTCAGGCTGACATGGGAATCTTGTTAGCCTTTATGTTCCTGGTGAACATGCTTGGCGCCTTGATTCTGCTGCCAGCCTTGGCCTGGTTGCTGCTGCCGCAGAAGGTTTTCTTAAAAAAGCCTGAACCGAGTCGGCGGGAGGGGTGGGTGAGGGGCTGAAGGAGGCGGCCATATAGACGACCTTGGCGCGGGTGAACGCGTTTCTTCTGCGGGAGCGAGCCTGCTCGCGATGAGGCCAGCACATTCAACTTCGCAGCCCAGCGGGAGCAAGCTCCGTCGCCACAGGTAAAACACTGCGCTTTGCTTAAAGTATCGGCTTGCCTCCGGTAATCCCGTAGCGAGTCCCGGAGATGTAGCTGGCTTCGTCCGAGGCCAGCAGCACATAGATCGGCGCCACTTCAACCGGTTGGCCGGGGCGACCAAGCGGGGTCTGGGAACCGAAGTTCTGTACTTCCTCTTCTGGCATGGTCGCCACGATCAGCGGCGTCCAGATCGGTCCTGGTGCCACGCTGTTCACACGGATGCCCTTGGGGCCGAGCAGTTGCGCCAGGCCGCCGGTGAAGTTGGCGATGGCACCCTTGGTGGTGGCATACGCCAGCAACGTCGGCTTGGGCATGTCGGAGTTGACCGAACTGGTGTTGATGATCGAGCCCCCCGGCTTCATGTGTGGCACGGCAGCCTGGCAGATCCTGAACATCGCCGTGATGTTGATATCGAACGTACGCACCCATTCTTCGTCGGATATTTTCTCAAGACTTTCATGGGTCATCTGGAACGCGGCATTGTTGACCAGGACGTCGATATGCCCGAAGCGGGCGACGGTTTCATCGACGATTTTGCGGCACTGGTCTTTGCTTGCCAGGTCACCGGGCAGCAACAGGCATTGGCGCCCGGCCTGCTCGACCCAGCGCGCGGTTTCCTTGGCGTCTTCATGCTCGTCCAGATAGGCAATCGCCACGTCCGCGCCTTCACGGGCAAAGGCAATGGCGACGGCGCGACCGATGCCGCTGTCGGCGCCGGTGATCAGGGCGATCTTGTTCGCCAGTCGTCCGGAGCCGGTGTAGCTCTGTTCGCCGCAGTCCGGGTAGGGGTCCATTTTCCGTTGGCTGCCGGGCACTGGTTGGCTTTGTTTCGGGAAAGGCGGGAAAGGGTAGTCGACCATTGTCGTTCTCCAGGCTTGGTTGCGATGGAGGGTGGACTCTGGGGTTTCGGACAGAGTTCGGTCGGATTTTCTTGCCAGTCGATGAGCGTGACAATGGGCGTTTCGTCGGTGAACAAAGGACACCGGCGAACATTGGATGAACCTGTATTCTCCTATGTCAGTACGGGGTTTCGATAAGGAGCGGGACAATGTTCAGCCACATACAGATCGGTGCGCGTGACCTGCCGAAAATGGTCGCTTTTTATGACGCAGTCCTCGGCTGCCTGGGACTGGAGCGTATCGAGGGTGAACACGATTCGGGCCCGCCGGGGGAGGGTTGGCAGCGGCCCGGCAAGCATTGGCCACAGGTTTTCGTCCAGTTGCCTTTCAATGGCCTGCCCGCTACGTGGGGCAATGGCATGCAAGTAAGCTTCGCCGCCGACTCGCCGCAAACCGTCCGCGCCGCCTGGGAGCAGGCGATGGCCATGGGCGGTATCGACGAAGGCCCTCCCGGCCCGAGGCCACAGTATTGCGAAGGCTATTTCGGGGCGTATTGCCGTGATCCTGAGGGGAACAAACTGTGCTTTGTCCATGCGCCGGATATGCATGAGTAACTGTTGTGGCGAGGGGATTTATCCCCGCTGGGCTGCGAAGCAGCCCCAATAAACAGCGCACGAAGTCAACCTGACACAACGAGTGATCTGTTTTTAGGGCCGCTTCGCAGCCCAACGGGGATAAATCCCCTCGCCACAGGGGATTGTTGTCGCCTGTTGGATCAGCCCCTGGCTTTCAGGCTGCGCTCCATCCGCGCGATGCCTTCCTCCAGCAGCGCCCGCGGGCAGCCGAAGTTCAAGCGTACGAACTGACCGGCGTCGTCGCCAAAATCCAGGCCGGCACTCAGCCCGACCTTGGCTTGTTTCAGGAAGAAGGCCTGCGGGTCATCCAGTCCCAGCCCGGAGCAATCCAGCCAGGCCAGGTAAGTGCCCTGGGGCACGGTCATGGTGACGCCCGGCAGGCGCGTGTTCACCGCGTCGACCAGGTAATCACGGTTGGCTTGCAGATACGCCTTCAAGGCCTCTAGCCACGGGCCGGCTTCGCTATAGGCCGCACGGGTCGCTTCAAGGCCCAGGGCATTGACGCTGTCGACCATGCCGGCCCGGGCGCTGTTGACCCGTTCGCGCAGCTTGGCGTTCTGGATAATGGCGAACGAGGTTTTCAACCCGGCGATATTGAAGGCCTTGCTGGCGGACATCAGGGTGATGGTGCGCTCGGCAATTTCCGGGCTGAGGGAGGCGGTTGGAATGTGCACGCGACCGTCGAAGCACAGCTCGGCATGGATTTCGTCGGAGATGATCCAGGCGTCCTGCTCCAGGCAGATATCTGCCACGGCCTTGAGCTCCTGACGGTCAAACACCTTGCCCAACGGGTTGTGAGGATTGCTCAGCAACAGCGCGCCACCGCCCTGTAACGCGTCGCGCAATGCCGCCAATGGCGTGTGGAATTCACCGTTGACCGGGTCGAATGGCAATTCCACTTTGTTCAACCGCCAGTGACTCGGGGCGTTGCGCAGCGGCGGGTAGTTGGGCACCTGCACCACGACGTTCTGCTGGGGTTCCACCAGGGCATGCAGCGCCATGTTGAAACCCGGCTCGACACCCGGCAGGAACACAATCTGCTGGGGCTCGACGCGCCACGCATACTTGTTCCACAGGTCGGCCACGACGGCGGCACGCAGATCGTCCTGGGCCACGCTGTAGCCCAGCATCGGATGTTCCAGGCGCTTGTGCAGCGCGTCGATGATCACGGGCGGGGCGGGGAAGTCCATATCAGCGACCCACATCGGCAACACATCGGCCGGGTAGCGGCTCCATTTGGTACTGCCGGTGCCGTGGCGCTCCAATACCGTGTCGAAATCGAAAGTCATGGGGGCTCCATCAGTCAGTCATGAGATGGCGAACATCATAAAGCAAAGGCCAATGAGAAATGCCGACAACATTGGCATCCTGACCCAGGTGATTCCCTGCACCTCTCGGTTTGTCCGGCAAACCGAGCCTTGCGCATACGCATGTATCTCTGTGTATCTACGAACATCGCCTGATCGATGGTGGCGTCGGCCACAACTTGCCGCAAGAGGCACCGCAGGCGTTCGCCCAGGCGGTGATCGACGCCGATCATCTTCAATGATGCCGCGTTCCCAGTATCTGAAGTGAAGGGTTGCCTGAAACAACGGATTTTCCTCCCAAGGGCTGATACCTGAAATCACCTTGGATCAGGCAAACATACCGGCGGATTCGGCAAGCGGATTGGCATTTCGCTCCACATACTCTCGCGGCCCTGAGGCCCTGCCACAGCTGTATCCGAGTGGCAGGGGCTTTTGTAGGTCATCGAAAACATGTGTGCGAGTGCTTGATATGGAAAACAACGCGATCCGCTTTGCCTGCAACGGCTGCGGGATTTGCTGCAAGGGTCGGCTGATTCCACTGACGCTGGACGAGGCAAGGCAGTGGCTGCAACGCGGACATGAGGTGGCGGTCGTAGTGGAGGCGTTCGATGAGTCGACCTGGCCTTCGGAGCCTCGACAATTTGCCCATAGCGCCCAACGGGCCGTGGAAGTCACCAGTGGCGATGCCCAGATTCGAGTCGTTGCAGTACTGGCGGGCAATGCGCTGACGCAGTGCCGCAATCTCGGCGACGATGGCCGTTGCGGTATTTATGAAGAGCGGCCGTTGGTCTGTCGAATCTACCCAATGGAAATCAATCCGCTCATTGCCTTGCGTCCAGCCGACAAGATCTGTCCTCCCGAAGTCTGGGAGACGGGCGAGGTTTTGTTTACCGACCGTGTCGTCGATCCGGTCCTGGCCGATCAGATCGAACGTTCCCGCCAGGCGGACAGGGACGATGCCCAGGCCAAGATTGCGCTGTGTGAAGCGATGGGCATGAACGTCGCGGCTTGGAAGGGCAACGCGCTGGCGGTGTACTTGCCTGATCGAGTGCAGTTGGCTGAGGCGATCATGCGCTACGACCGCGCCCCCGTGGCACCGACAGGCCTGGATTGGAAAGTGCGGGTCGAAACGCCGGCCCTGGCCCAACGACTGCTGCAAGTGGGTGTCGCGCTGGATGATCAACGGTCAACCGGCTACATCTTCCAGAATCTTTAGCACCCAGCCAAACCATCACTTTGTGCCCACCCAACTCCTGAAACACATTGTCATTTCTGGCCCGAGGTGACTGATGCGAGCTACGGATCGTTAAATCGAGTAGAAATTGCCTCAATCAGGCAAGCGACTCGAACCGCCGACCCAGCATACTGCGTCCATATTGATCAACGACTTAGGGTGATGCCGAACAGCGTTCGCCATCACCGCAAGTCGTGGGTCCGATGTTTTCAAGGAGTGAGATGTGCACACCGATTTCAAAAGCGACCGGGGCGCCAGCGACATCAGTCGCCTGGCCGGCTCGGTCAGCCAGCTTGTGCCCAGCGAAGGCGACCAGATCACCGCCATTGCCGGCTTGAGCCTGCATCGGCGTAACGCGATCAGCGCGCCGACGCACTGCATCTATGGCCTGGGTATCGGCGTGACCTTGCAAGGCCGCAAGCAAGCCATGCTCGGGGACGAGATACTGACCTACGCGCCCGGCCAGTCCATGGTGACCTGCGTGGATCTGCCGGTCATTTCCCATGTTTCCCAAGCCAGTGTCGCCAAGCCATTCCTGGGCATGATGCTGAGATTCGACAGCACGATGGTGATGCAGGTGGCCGAGCGCATGCAGTTGTCACAGCGCATGAGGGACGACGCGTTTCGACCGATTACCGTACAAGCGCTGGATGCCGGGGTGCTGGACGCCCTGCGACGCTTGATAGACCTGCTGGAGGAGCCGCCGCTGCTTGAGACAGTGGCTCCGCTGATCAAGGAAGAGATCATCGCTCGCCTGTTGAGCGGTGCCCACGCGCCGCAGTTGCTGCATGTGATCGCTGCCGGGTCACCCAGCCAGCACATTGCCAAGACCGTCGCCTGGCTGAAACTGAATTTTCGCCAAGCGTTGCGCATGGACGATCTGGCGGCACAAGCGCACATGAGTCCTTCCACGTTTCGCCTGCACTTTCGCACCGTGACCGGTATGAGTCCGTTGCAATACCAGAAGCAACTGCGGCTACAAGCCGCTCGGCAGTTGATGTTGAGCCAGAACGTCGACGCAAGCAGTGCCGGGGGCTTGGTTGGCTATGAAAGTGCCTCGCAGTTCAGCCGTGAATACAGCCGTCTCTTTGGGGCGCCGCCGCAACGGGATATCAAGCGCATTCGCTTGTGATTGTGAGGCGTGCCTGGCATTGCGACCAGACAGCCTCACACCCCGGTCACGCCAACTTGAACGGCAACTCACGCAACGGTTTACCCGTCAGGCTCGCCACGGCGTTGGCAAAAGCGGGGGCCAACGCCGGGAGACCGGGTTCTCCCATTCCGGTGGGCGGCTCGGCGCTTGGCACGATGTGGACGGCGAATTCCGGCATGTCGGTAATGCGCGGCACGCTGAAGTCGGCAAAATTGCTCTGCTGCACCACACCATCTTTCAGGGTGATCGCTCCACCTGGCAGGCACATCGACAAGCCCATCAGCGCCGCGCCTTGGACCTGGGCCTCGACACTGCGTGGGTTGACCGTCAGGTTGCAGTGCACACCGGCTGTCACGTTGTGCAGCACCGGACGGCCGTCCTGCACCGAGGCTTCGACGACGTAGGCCACCACCGAGCTGAACGACTCGTGGACCGCCACGCCCCAGGCATGGCCCGCCGGTAATTGGCGCTTGCCATACTCGCTCTTGTCCACGGCCAATTGCAGCGCCTCGCGATGGCGCGGGCTCTGGTCACCAAACAGCTTCATCCGGTAGGCCACTGGATCCTGCTTGGTCGTGCGAGCAATCTCGTCGATCAGCGTTTCCATCACAAACGCCGTATGGGTGGAGCCCACGCTGCGCCACCACAGCACGGGAACGTTGAGCTTGGGGTGATGAACCGTCAGCCGCATGGGCAGCGGATACGGATTGCGCAGGCCTTCCGTGGCGGTCGGGTCGATGCCATTTTTCACCTGCCCACCAAACACGGTGCCGGTGATGATCGATTGCCCGACCAGGGCGTGGTCCCAGGCGAGGACCTTGCCACTGTCATCAAAGCCGATGCGCGCGCGGTGCAGGTGCATGGGGCGATAGTAGCCACCCTTGATGTCGTCTTCCCGGCTCCAAAGGGTGCGAATAGGGGCGTTGACCCCAGCGGTGCGCGCGGCCTTGGCCACTTCGCAAGCCAGTACAACGAAATCGTTGGTGGGCACGCCACGTCGGCCAAAACCACCGCCGGCGGTCTGCACGTTCACCTGGATCTGCTCTGGCTTGAGGTCCAGCACCTTGGCGGCCGCAGCCGCATCGCCGCCGGGGAATTGCGTGCCGACCCACAATTGAGCGCCATTGCCAGCAAGCTGCACGGTGCAATTGAGCGGTTCCATGGGGGCATGGGCGAGGTAGGGGAACACGAACTCGGCGTCCAGTTGATGCGGCGCGGTGGCAAGCGGCGTCATGTCGGCATCAAAGTGCAACGGGCCTGGCTTGCCCGCCAGCTCCCGGTATTGAGCCAGTTGTTTTTCGCTGTCCACTTTTTCCACGGCGGACGTGTTCCATTCCACCTTCAGTGCATCGCGTGCCAGCTTCGCCTGCCAGTAACTGTCGGCAACCACCGCAACACCTTCGGCACCGCCGTCCAGCGGCACACGCACCACGGCCTTTACACCTTTCGTGGCCCGCGCCGCGCTGTCATCCAGGGAGGCGATTTTGGCGCCGAACACCGGTGGGCGGGCGACGACAGCCGTGAGCTGCCCCGGCAGATGCATGTCGATGCCAAAATCCTGCTGGCCGCTGCTCTTGGCCTTGGCATCGATACGGGTGGTGGCCTGGCCGATGATGCGGAAGTCCTTGGGATCCTTGAGCGTGATCTGCTCGGGCACCGGCATCGCCATCGCGGCTTCGGCCAGTTCGCCGTAGCTCGCTTTACGGCCTGCCGGGCCGAGGACCATGCCGGCCTGGGTGCTCAGGCTCGCCACGTCGACGTTCCAGCGCGCGGCGGCAGCACTCAGCAACATGGCGCGGGCACGGGCGCCGAGTTCGCGGTACTGGGTATAGCTGTTCTTGATCGAGTTGGAACCGCCGGTCAGGTGGATGCCGAAGGCCGGGTCCATGTAGGCGGCGTCACTGTTGCCGTTGCGACTGCGCACCAGGCTCCAGTCGGCATCGAGCTCCTCGGCGAGAATCATCGGCAAGCCGGTCTGCACGCCCTGGCCGAACTCCAACCGGTTGATGGTCACCGTGACCTCGCCACTGGGCGCGATCTGTACGAATGCGGAGGGTTGCTGGGTCGGCTTGAGCGGCGCTGCGGCGGCGCCATTGGCCTCCTGGGCCAGGGCCAGGTGTGGAAACGCACCCAAGGCCAGCCCGCCGATGCCGACGATCTTGAGAAAGCTGCGGCGGGGCAGCGCAGCGGGGCCGTCAGCCACGTCGCGTTCAAGCATGTGTTGCAAGGCGCGAGGCTGCTCGTTCGGAAAAATCTCGTTCAACATGGTCAGCTCCGATCAGGCAAGGGCTTTGGCGGCATCAGCCACCGCGGCGCGGATACGGGCGTAGGTGCCACAGCGGCAGATATTGCCGGCCATGGCCGAGTCGATCTCGGCGGCCGTGGGCTGCTTGCCCTTGGGCTGGGCCTTGAGAAAAGCGGTCGCGCTCATGATCTGGCCGCTCTGGCAGTAGCCACATTGCGCCACGTCATGCTTGACCCACGCTTCGTGCACGGCGCTGCCGACCGGGTCGCTGCCGTTGGTGGCCGCTTCGATGGTGGTGATCTTCTTGCCTTCGGCGGCGGCGATGGGCGTCACGCAGGAACGAATGGCCTGGCCATCCAGGTGCACGGTGCAGGCACCACACAGCGCCGCGCCACAGCCGAACTTGGTGCCGGTCATGCCTAGCGTGTCGCGCAGGGTCCAGAGAATCGGGGTGCTTGGGTCTACGTCGACCGTGTATTCACGGCCGTTTATGTTCAGGGCGCTCATAGGGGGACCAGCTCCAGATGGTTTGGCTCTGGTTAACTATAGGAAGGAATGGTTGGGGTGGATTGCACGATCCAGGCTGATGCTTGCCCGATCCTGCGAATCCGTGCGCTGTTGCATGGCAGTCAATACCGTAGGGCGCTCAGACGCTCAATACCAGTTCCCGTCCCGCGCGGCGCAAGATGGCTTCTACTGTGCCGCGGTGAATGAAGACTTTGTTCCAGTGGGCGGTGAACATCGCTTCGGTAGGAAATCCCTGGCGCTGCCATACTTGCTTGCCGCTGATCAACTGCACCTCCACGAATTGACCCAGGCGATCGTCCTGGCGTTGCGCGTTGACGATACGCCCGGTCAGTCGTGCGATCCCACTCAGTTCATACTTCCAGTGGATGCTCTCAAGGTTATTGATGTCCCAGGCGACGACAGGCTCAGCCAGTACCAACGTGGCAGTCCCGTCGACGGTGTCATGTTTTAGGAACGCGACGATACTTTCTACGTTAGCACATGCAGTGACCGCTTCGCGGATGCCCTCGAATGTCGCATTGAGGGCGGCATCACCGTTGACTACACCAAACATGAAGCCCAGGTCAGCCTCATAAGGATGGCTGATGCGCTTGTACCCGAACGCTTCCAGTGCAATGAGCTCGCGTCCGAGAATGGTGGGTCTTTTGGCGGCATCGCTCCAGAGAAAGTTCTTGTTCAGTGCTTTCTTGTAAGCGAGGTAGAACACACAGAGTCGATGAACACCGCCCAATAACCAGCAATCATTCATCAGTGGCCACCAATATTGCTCGGATAAAATACTGCCCGTTTGCTGGCTGGCTTCAGGCTTCTGCCCAGTGAAAAATTTTTTGCTGTGCGAATCCGGCGTGTAAGACGTCGTTCCAAAATTGGTGAATAAATCTTCGCCGCCTTCTTTTCTCAGCGTCGCCAATTCACCGAGAACAAGGGCATTAAGGGCATTCTTGTAGGCGTTCTGATACAGCTCCCAACCGTAATAACCTGCATAGGCTTTCTGACTGCTTTTGTAATAATCGGCTTTGTCGCTGGCGCTCAGGCTTTTATAACCTTCCATCGCCCGGATTTGCCCATAAAAGTTATTTTCATAATAGGACGGCTGAAGCGTGGCGAAATAATCCCAGCCTTGCTTGATGGCTTGTTGAAACTGGGCCTCGTTATACATACCCCCGGACCTCCCTGTAACGGTGGAATCAGCATAGTGTCCACCCATTCTTTTCGCCAACGCGGCCACACGTATGCTACGGCTGTGTCAATTCAGGCATTTGCGCGGATGACAACTCACCCTCATTGGATGCGCCCTGCGAACCCGTACTGCCTGGCAGACCACACCACCGCCAACGTCAGCAGCAGGAGAACGACCAGGACCGGCGCAAACGCCACGACCCCCAGGTGATCGAGCAGCAGGCCCCCCACGATCCCGCCACCGGCAATGGCGACGTTCCAGGCCGTGACCAGCATCGACTGGGCGAGATCCGCTGCCTCTGCGGCCGTCTTGGCGATTGCCGTCTGGAACAACGTCCCGGCCCCTCCAAAAGCGATTCCCCAGGCCGCCACTGCGATGTAGATCGCAGCAGGGCGATCGCTCATGACGCCTAGCGTCAGTGCCGAGATGGCGAACAGCGCCGTGCTGGCAAGGGTCAATGCCCGTAGATGGCGATCGATCAGCACGCCGACGACCCAGATGCCCAGCAACGATGCGACCCCGAAGACCAACAGGACCAGGTCGGTCCGCTCGCCCAGGCCCGCCGTCATCAGGAACGGTGCGATATAGGTAAAGAGGATGTTGTGCGCCAGGACAAAGGCCAACACCACGAACAACACCGAGCGAACGCCTGGCAGGGTGAAGACCTGGCGCAACGCAAGGCGCTTATTGGTGGTTTGCCCAGGAAAGTCAGGCAGCTTGAGTCGTACCCAGACCATCAAGGCGACGGCGAACAGGCTCATGATGGCGAAGCTCATCCGCCAACCGATCAAATTACCGAGCAAGGTGCCGGCCGGTACGCCCAGGGATAACGCCAAGGGTGCGCCCACCATGGCAATCGCAATCGCCCGGCCTTTCTGGCTCTCGGGCACCATGCGGGCGGCATAACCGGCCAACAAGGCCCAGAGCAGCCCGGCCGATACGCCACCCAGCAAGCGCGCGACGATCGTCAAACCATAATGGGACGAAAGCGTCGTCACCGTATTGGCCACGGCAAAACCGGCAATGGCCAGCAGCAAGAGCGACCGGCGCCGCATGCCTTGGGTCGCGGCCGTCAACGGAATGGCCGCCAGCAATGAACCTATCGCGTAGACCGTGACCAACTGGCCGGCGAGGGCTTCGGAGATCGCCAGCCCTTCGCTGATCTGTGAGAGAAGGCCGGCGGGCAAGGCTTCGGTGAGAATGGTCACGAACGCCGCGAGCGCGAGGGCAAACAGTGATCCGATGGGGAGCGGCGCAGCGTCTTGAACGATCTCGGCACCAGCGTCGATATGGGTATTGGCAATCGTCATGTGTCACCTGCTTGGAAACGCTTCTGACCCGCCGGATAGCGGCGTCAATCGCAGATTGATAAGTGCCGACAACGGTAAGTGTCCCTCCTTGGCGAGACAAGAATGCTAGAGTGCGCAACACATCGGAAAAAATGTCCGTAATTGGAGCCTGGCGTGGAATCACTGAGCGGGATTGGTTTTTTTGTTCGCGCGGCCGAAACCCGCAGCTTTTCAGAGGCGGGCAGGGCGCTTGGCATTTCGTCTTCGGCGGTGGGCAAAAGCGTCGCCCGGCTCGAGGAACGGCTGGGTGTGCGGCTGTTTCATCGCAGCACGCGCAGTATCACGCTGACGGCGGAAGGGACGCTTTTCCTCGAGCGTTGCCGGCGCATTCTCTGCGAAGTCGAAGCGGCCGAACTGGAACTGTCGCAAACCCGCCAAGCGCCGCGGGGCAAACTGCGCGTGAGTTTGCCCCTGGTTGCTGATTTGGTGATGCCGACGCTGATCGCCTTCATGCGCCGCTACCCCAGTATCGAACTGGACCTGGATTTCTCCGACAGGCTGGTGGACATCATCGAGGAAGGTTTCGATGTCGTCATTCGGACCGGAGAACCGAACGACTCCCGGCTGATGTCCCGCCCGTTGGGCCCGTTCAAGCTGGTTGTGGTCGGTTCGCCCCAGTACTTCGCCGAGCACGGTACGCCGCAGGTGCCGGCGGATCTGCTGCGCCATGCCTGCCTGCTATACAAGTTTCCCAGTACTGGCAGGATGCAGGTCTGGCCGGTCAATGGGGAAGGACAGCCCGATCTCAACCTGCCGGCCACCCTGGTCTGCAACACTACCGAGGCGTTGCTGCACGTAGTGCACGACGCGCTGGGGATTGCCTGCGTGCCGGATTTCACTGTGCGTGAGGCGATCGCCAGTGGTGAACTGGTCACCGTCCTCGACGAGTTCAATCGGCATCAGAACACCTTCCGCATGCTCTGGCCTTCAAGCAAACACCTGGCGCCGAAACTGCGGGTGTTCATTGATTTCATGAGCAGTGAGTTGTTCAAGTGACTGAACCACCGCCTTCGCGAGCAAGCTCCCTCCCACAAGGGAAATGCGCTGGTCCTAGCTGCAGTCTTTCTGTTTGCACGGGTGCGCTTCCCGGGCGCGCCACTCCTTGACCAGCTGTTGCCTGGGTCGGGCGTAGCGCTCCTCCAGGATAGCCACCTCGACGATCCGGTCCGTTCGGAATAGACGATAGTCGCCACGCAGCTCACACCAGCCGGCGATATAGCGCTGCGATTCGACAAACCCCAGCATGATCGGCCAGAAGGTTCGCTGCGTCTGCTCTCCATTCTCGTCCTTGTAGACGATCCGCATTTTTCGCTGTTCGCGAAGCGCCAGCCGGACCTGCGCCAGATCCAACGCCGCCGGCGCGCCTTGATTGCGACTGACATAGATCGTGTCGTTGTCCAATGTTCGCCGCATGTGCGGCGGCAGGACACTGTCGATTTTTGCCAGGGCGTTTTGAACGGCGCGGGCCAGGCCTTCATCGGTTTGGCGGCTGACCCACTGTGCGCCGGCCATCAACGCTTGGATCTCTTCCTCGGTAAAACTCAACGGAGGCAACAGAAAACCCGGGCGCAGGACGTAGCCGACGCCGGGTTCACCAACGATGTCCGCCCCCATCGACTGCAGCGTGATGACGTCTCGCCGGATGGTACGCAACGACACATTCAGCTCACGGGACAGCGTGATACCGGAAACCGTCCCGCGGTGGCGCCGAAGGACTTGCATGAGGTCGAATAATCTATGGCTTCTTGACACGCTTCAGTCCATGGCCACGAGGGCCTTGCCACGGAGCTTCCTGCCGCCCTCGATGGCCGCGATAAGCTGGATCGCATCGCCGAGCGGCACCACCTCCGCTACAGGAAGCCGGAAGCTGCCATTCTGGGCGGCTTGGGCGAGCGTGTCGAGAACGTCGGGGCGCGGCGTACAGATGACGGGTTTCAAGCGTTTATCAAAGAGTGCGCGAATGAACTTGCCAGGGCTTGGATTCAGGTCCAGCAGTACGCCACCCTTGCGCAGCAGGCTGAAGCCGAGTGACAGGGGCATTGTGGCCGCCGTGTCATACACCACATCGAAACGTTCAGGCAGGTGGGAGAGGTCGGTCTTCTGATAGTCATAAACCGTATCGACCCCCAACCGTCGCGCTCGCTCCAGGGTCTGCTCACTGCAAGAACCGCTAACCTTGGCCCCCACCATACGGGCTATCTGCACGCAGGCTTCACCTACTGCGCCACTGCAACCGTTGATGAAGACATGCTGGCCCGCGCTCAGCCTGGCCTTGTCCCGCAACCCGTTCCACGCGGTCATCCCCGGTGTCCCGAGGCAGGCGGCTTGCTCGAAGGATACGTCGTCGGGTTTGCCGGACAGCAGCGATTCCTGGGTGACCACCGCTTCTGCCAGGGCGCCACTTTCCTTGAAGCGGGCGAGACCAAACACAGCATCGCCCACCTTAAAACGCGTGACGTCGCTGCCCACCGCAATGACCGAGCCGGAGAAGTCCATTCCCATGGCCCTAGGGAAGGACCTACCCGTAACGATCTTCATCTGGCCGCTGCGCAACTTCCAGTCGATCGGGTTGATGGCGGCGAATCTGACTTTTACAGCAACTTCGCGCGGGCCCGGTGAAGCCAACGTGAATGACTCGAGTTTCATCACATCCGGCCCGCCGTAATTGTAATACTGGATACGCTTCATAGCTGACGCTTACTCTGGATGATTGATGAGATAGAAGTAGGGCCGGGGGCAGGGGCGCGGTTTCCAGCGCATCGTTGAGCCTGCGGCCAATCACTTCACTCTAACCATCGACAGGGTCAGTTTTTGTCACCATTGTTTTTCCGCAGGGCACCTGCCTGGCACGGGAAGGCATCGTCCCGGTTTCACTTCGAACTCAGTTGGATCGGCGTCGTCTCGATCAATCGTCTGGAGAGGATCATCGACTGGGTTTGCTCTACGTACCGTTTGAAATGCGCAGACCCGATGTGGGACAGGTAGGCTTGCTCGTCAGCGTAGATTTCGAAGAAGTGGAGCAAGTGAGGGTGGTCTTTATCCGCCACCGAATAGATGGCAATCACCCCGGGCTCCACGCGCGCGGAGATCTCCATCTCTTCCTTGACGATCTGGGTATAGCGTTGCAGTTGCTCTGGATCGATCTCGAGCTGTGCGACACGCACCACCACCGTGGATGGAAATGTCTGCGCGCTGGCCCCGCCGGATGCAAACAGGCAAAGCACCATCGCGCACTTGGAAAACCACTGACGAATGTTCATGACAAACTCCTGGCAAGGGCTGGGTGAATTCAATGACTCACCCACGGGCGACACGCTGTGGGCGACGGTTTCTCTGGCTCACAGCTTCATGATGTCTGGCAGTCGGCTGGCCAGCACATCGATGATGTGCCGCAGCCGCATGGGCATTTGCCGCATCTGAGGTGAGACGGCATGACAATCCATCGTGGTGGGCGGATGCGTTTCCAGGAGCTGAACGAGAGCACCCGAGCGCAAGCGATCACGCACCAGCCAAGAAGGCAGCCAGCCAATGCCCATGTCAGCCTCGACAGCATCGGCGATCAATGAAAGGTCATTCAAACGAATGCGCGGGGAAAGGGACACCGTCTTGAGTTGGCCATCGGTATCCGTAACGGCCCAGGGCTGCGTGTAATCGCGCCGGTGATACAGCACCGCGTCGTGGCCGAGCAATTCTGGCAGGCTGCGGGGCTGCCCGTTTTTGGCCAGATAACCTGGTGATGCGCAGAGCAGTTTTTGCTGGACCGCCAGATGTTGTGTACGTAGGCCGCTGAGTTGCGCCAGGGGGCCAAAGCGAATCGCCAGATCGAAGCCTTCGGCGATCAGGTCTACGGACTGGTCGCTGAAGTGCAATTCAAGTTCCAGCTTGGGATGTTGGCGGGCCTGTTCCAGCAGGATCGGGCCGGCACAGTATTGGCCGAACAGGACCGGCATCGTCACGCGCAGGCGCCCCGTGATTTCTTGCTGGCCCGATTCCAGCAGGGACTGAGCCGAGCGGACTTCTTCCAAGGCGCGCAGGCAATGTTCGTAATACACCTGGCCAGCCTCGGTCAGGCTTTGGGTCCGGGTGGTCCGATGGAACAGGCGAACGCCCAGCCGCTCCTCCACCCGGCCAATCGCCTTGCCCACCGCCGATCGCGTCAACGACAACTGTTCAGCCGCGCGGGCAAAACCGCCGGCGTGAACGACTTCGACGAACAGTGCTACGCCATCCAATGGATCTCTCATACGGCCCTGGCTCCTGGATTGGTTCCCTTGATTCAACTTTATGGAGAAAAAATATCGTTAATGGTGATTATTATTCCACTATAAGCTACAGGTTCATTGATATTGGTGTCCAGGCGGAGCCAGTGCGTCGATTCCACTGCGCCTAAGCCCTGCACCCGACCAAGGAGCCGAACCATGAAACTGCTTTGTCTCGACATTCCTCAACCTGGCGCCAGTCTTGAGAAATATCAGCCGCATCTGTTCGACGAAGCCCGACATGCCTGGCAGCTCTACAAGGGCGGCATCGTGCGCGACTTCTATTTTCGCCAGGATCGCCCAGGTGTCGCGATCATCGCTGAGGCCGACACCGTGGAATCCGCCAGGGCGGCATTGAACGAATTCCCCCTGGCCAAAGTGGGGCTCATCGACTGGGAGATCATTCCGCTCGGGCCCTTCATGAACTGGGAAATGCTCTTCGCGCCTGGTAACGCCTGACGCTTATTGCGGCGCTGGCATCGTGATGAACGCGCCTGTCTTCTTCGTCTCAACCAAGAGCCCGAGACCATGAACAAACAAGCTTCTGAACTCAAACCGGTCCTTTTCGTCGTTACCAGCAACGCGGTGAAGGGCGCGTCCGGGATCCCCACCGGCTTCAACCTGGCCGAGGTCACTCATCCATTGGAGAAACTGCAGGAGGCGGGCATCCGTGTCGAACTGGCCTCCATCAATGGCGGTGCCGCGCCCTTGGACGGGCTGGAGGATATGAGTGATCCCGTCATCGCCCACTATTGGGCCGATGCGGATTTCCGGCATGCACTTGAGCACACCTTGCCCATGAACGAGGTGGATCCATCACGCTATTCGGCCATTTTCTTCGCCGGTGGTCACGGCACGATGTGGGACTTCCCTGATAACCCTGCCGTACAAGCGGCGATCCGCGAAATCGATGCGGCCGGCGGCATCGTTTCGGCGGTCTGTCATGGGCCGGCGGCCTTGGTCAATGCACGTCGCGCCGACGGCAGCCTGCTCGTGGCCGGTAAACGGGTCGCAGCTTTCACTGACAACGAGGAAGAGGAAGTGCAGTCCACCCACGTTGTGCCATTCCTGTTGGCATCGACGCTCAACCGCCGCGGCGCACATCACCAGCAGGCGGCTAACTGGGCCGACAATGTGGTTGTCGACGGTCGCCTCATCACCGGTCAAAACCCCCAGTCCGCCGCCAGCCTGGGCGAAGCACTGCGAGATGCGCTGTTAGCGTGATGACTTATGAGTAGGGCGCGCGATATGAAACTGATCTGTGTTGAAGAGCACGTACTCGACCCCGCCATGGGCGTCGCCACGCAGGCGCTCGTGCAGGCCGAGGCCCCCTATCTTTCGGGCTGGGGCAGTCGGGTGATCGATGGTGTACAGGTAGCGGACCTTAGTCGGCCGCATGTTGTTGCGCCCAGCGAGTCAGCTCGCAAGGCGTTGGAAACAGGCACATCACGCTTGGCCGATATGGACGCAGCAGGAATCAGCATGCAAGTGCTTTCCTATGGCGGGTTTCCTCAGCTATTGCCCGCCTCGCAAGCCATTGAGCTGTGTCGTGCTGCCAATGACCAGCTGGCGGTGACCGCGCAAGCTCAGCCCGATCGTTTCAGCGGTTTTGCCACGCTCCCGTGGCAGGCACCCGAGGCGGCGGCGCGTGAGCTGGAGAGGGCGGTGACGGAGCTGGGCCTCAAAGGCGCGCTGATCAACGGTCGTCCGGGGGATACGTTCCTGGACGACGCAGGCTATGCCCCGATTCTTGCCGCCCTCAATGAGTTGAAGGTTGCGTTGTACGTCCATCCGGGTCTGCCGCTGCCTGCCGTTCAAACGTCGTATTACGGCGGGTTCGAGCGTGAACTCAGTGCACGTCTTTCGATGTTTGCCTGGGGTTGGCACAACGAGGCAGGCATTCAAGTCGTGCGGATGTTGCTCGCGGGCGTGTTCGACCAGTATCCCCATCTGCAAGTCATCAGTGGGCACTGGGGCGAAATGGTGCCGTTTTTCCTGCAGCGTCTGGAGGACGCTATTCCCCAGGATGCCAGCGGCCTGCAACGTCCCATCGGTCAGACTTACCGCGAGCATGTCTACGTTTCGCCCAGTGGCATGCTCACGCTCCCGCATTTCCAGTTCATTCACGCGCTCATGGGCGCGGAGCGAATCCTGTATTCCATCGATTATCCCTACCAGAGCCTGGATGGCGCCCGCGCTTTCCTCGAGAGCCTGCCCATCACTGAAGCGGACAAGGCGCTCATCGCCCACGGTAACGCCGAGCGATTGCTGGGCCTATGACGCGAATCGTGGCGAATGCCTGGGGCGCCTGTTCAGCTCAAGGGGCCTTGTTCTCGACCAGGCAGTTTCCGCCATCCACCACGATGACTTCGCCCGTGAGGTAGCTCGCCTCTGAAGACGCAAGGAAAGCCACCAATGCCGCCACCTCTTCGGGACGTCCGGCGCGGCCCATCGGCGTGTAACCGGCCGCCTTGGACTCCTCGGCAGTGGTCGACCCGGTAGTGATCCAGCCGGGAGCGACGCTGTTCACCGTGATCCCTTGCTGGGCGACTTCCAGCGCCAGGCTCATGCTCATTCCAACCATCGCGGCCTTTGCGGCGCTGTAAGCCGCTTCACCGGGGTTACTGCAGCGGGTGCCGGTCGTGGAGCTGATGTTGACGATGCGCCCGTAACGACGCGCCCGCATACCAGGCAGAACGGCCCGTGTCAGCAGAAAAGCCGTGGTCAGGTTTCGCGCCAGTGTCAGGTTCCAGGTGTGCAGGTCCATGCTTGCCACGTCGGAAAAGAACTCCGGGCTGCCTTGCATGGCCATGCCCGCGTTGTTGACCAGAATATCGATCCGACCCCAGAGGAACTCCGCCCACAGGATGAACTCACGTACCTGGTTTTCATCGGTAAGATCGAGGGCCCGGCCTTCGACTTCGAACCCTTCGGCACGCAGTTCTGCAACTCGATCATTGATTCGCGCACTGCTGGCGGTGACGATCAATCTCGCTCCCGCCGCGCCCAGCCTGCGGGCGATCGCCATGCCGATTCCGATCTCGCTTCCAACCCCACTGATGAGGGCCACAGGGTTCTGTCCGGTTACGTTTGGCACGGTGCCTCCAGAGGGTTGTCAGTGATTGCCAGGCGTCGGCGCGCTATATAAACACGCAGATCAACGCCCGAACACCGCCGTCATCCCCAACAAGCGCTTTTGCCGCCAGGCCGGTGCGCTCGTGGGGAAAAGCACCTCGTCTGGCCGATAGCGGGCGAGACCGCAGGCGGCGGCGATGCGTTGGCGTTGCTGGCCGCGGACAAGGGCTTGCTGAAAACTGTGTTCGCTATGGGCCAACCCCAGCATATAACGCGTACCCACCTGGAAGCGTCCGCCATTGGCTTGCCACCATTTTTCGATTGCCTGCGGGTCCGGCCAAGGCAGGTTTTCATCGGGGTCCATCGCGACATTGGGGTCATCAGGGTTGTCGTTCGGGCCTGCATCGAAATCCGGCAGGGCCTGCAATTCCAGGTCGAGTAGCGCCAGGTCCGCGCCGGTGATCAGGCTGAAGGCTTCACCGGCGACGCGGGCATAGGGCAGGTCGCTCATCTGCTGGATCAACCAGGGTACGCAGACCGGATCGCCCAGCAGCCCTAGGGCCTCGATGCCGATGCGCCGATCCCGGGGATCCTGTACCAATTGACGTATCCAGGCGATGCTGGGCTCGCGTTCCTGCCAAGCCAGCAGTACGCAGAGCGCGCGGTACTGAAACTCGCCCGGTTGTTCGGCGAATGAGCGCAGAGGCTCCAAGGCCTGCTGATCAGCCATTTGAGTGGTGGCCCAGTTGGCCCAGAAACGCGTGGCGGCGTCTTCATGCTGGCGGTGGGCACGAATCGCCGGCAGCAGGTCACGCCGACGCAGCTCGCCCGCCGTGCGGGCGGCACGTGCCAGCACACTGGGGTCAGCATCGGAAAGTACGGCCAGCAGGGCGGGGCCTGGATCGTGGCGATGCATGCCGCAGGCGGCGAGGCCGAGGCGACGGAACAGGGGCTCGGGGGAGGCGAGCATACGTTCGATCCAGGGCGATACCCGTTCCCAGTCAAGCCAACCCAAAGCCATCAGGTAGCCGCGTTCGGTTTCCAAGGCACTGCGCAAATGCTCGCTGAGCCGCGATAGTACTTTCGCGTCGGCCGTCTCGAAGGCCAGCACCACACTGGCGAACATCTCGCCGATGGCGTGTGGGTCGAGCTGGGCCAGTAGCGTTTCCAGGCCTGCTGAGCCGGCGATACGCAGGCCATCGAGATGGGCGTCGATGCGCTCGTCCAGGGTGCTGAGGTCGTCCAGGTCGTAGTGTGGCGCACGCGAGGCGTAATCGCGCAGGATGGCGAGGAAACCGGCTTCTTCAGCGTGCAAGTCAAGGACGACGGGCAGTGTATTCATCGACCGTCGACTCCGAGGCATGGGCTGGCCGGCTCAGTCAATTTGCAGGCACCGTTTCCAGTTCGAACCATCGAACTCCATGACGTCCTTGGGGCTGATGGACCACATGATCCCATCTGCCGCACTCAGGTGATAACACGCGCGCGGCGCATCATCGCCAAAATCGACGGGCTTGAGTGTGTCGCCTTCCAGTCGATAGACGAAATGGGTGGAAGACACATACAACTGGCCGTCGAAATATTCCATGCCCCAGAGGTCTTCCCGGGTGCTTTCATGGTCGATCACTTCCCATTGATCATTGCGCCCGCGCAGTAAGGTCCCGAGCTGGCCGCAGGCATAGGCAAAACCGTCCGGCGCGCAACGAACCTTGTAGAGCGCCAGGTTGGTCGGGCTGTTCTGCTGGGTGAAGACGGAGCCGTCGTATTTCCAGATTTCGCCTTCCCAGCCGACCGTATAGATTTCCTGTTCGCTGAACCCATCGATGGATTCGAAGCTTGTGTCGGTAATCGGGGTGTCACCGACCTGGGCGCTCTGGTCGATGCAGCGCCATTGGTCTTCGCCATCGCGGACGTAGGCCTGGCGGCAGGTGCCTACAGCGTAGGCGCGGCCTTTGGCGATGCCGCGGATTTCCCGCAGAGGGCCGCGCTTTCGCGGATCCACTCCGCAACTAGCAATGGCTTCCTCCGTTTTGGTGCCGCCACCACTGGCTTCGACCGATCCATCGGTGCCCAGCATCAGGTAGCGTTCGACTGGCCTATGGCAGACCGTTCCTGAACAGGCAAGCCACGGCACCGTGCCGGCATACCAGGTACCACGATCGAGCGTGTAAAGTATCGAATCTATATAACCTTCACTGATGGCGGCATCATGCGTGATTATCAAATAGCTCAGGTCTGAATAGCGAACGACTCCGGTACTGATGCTGAGTCCGCTGAATCTTGGGTCTTTCGGGTCCATGCTTTTCTCCTGATATGAGCAAATTAGCGGTGAGGACTGACGGGGCTCATCTCGGCCGCAGCCTGAGCTCGCTGAGCTGGATCACTCGTCATGGAAGCTCGGGCATTGATCGGTTTTTCATCGCCAGGGTCCTTTGCTTCGTCGTGGTACTTGTTCAACTGGGCTTCCAAGCACTTCTGGGAACAATCGGAATCCGGAAAGGTTTTCTTGGCCGCTTTGGCCCCTGTCTCCGTGGCCTTGGACCTTGGCCACTCACCTTTTGCATCGGCCTCTTTCAGGGCCACCACGCCACGCCGGGTATGCATCTGGCCATGGGTGGCGGTGGTCTGGTTGGGGCCCTCCACGCACATGACCGGCGCCTTGTCGGTCTGGTATTTGCTCCAGCCGGCTTTCGTCGGGTGCTGGTTCCTGGGCTGACCCGGGAAGGCCGGCCCATCGGTAAAGGATGCCGAATCGATCAGGTGGTCTCCGGTTTGTCCCGGGCAACATCTGTTGGGCTTGTACGGAGCGAGAAAACAGCGCAGGGCCTTTTGGCAAGGGTCAGCGTTGATGGTCTTGGCCAACGACGAATATTCGCTTTTGACTCCGGTGTGGGCCGCTAGATAAGCCGGATCAGTCTCAAACCCGTCGCCTGCCGTTTTTTTTGCGGAGTTGCGGTCTTTGAGGGCGTTTTTTAGCTTGTCGATATCTGGGCAGACCACTTTCTGACTGGTGTCACACGCTTTTTTCACGCGTTCTTTTTCTTCCTTGCATTGGCCCGGGTCCTCGGCGAGCGCCATTCGATCGGAATAAGGCCAAGGTACGGTATTGCCAGGTTGAGAAGCGTGGTTATGGGTGGTCAGGTCCATGTGCCGGACCACGTTCTTGCCTTCGTACTTCACATCCATCGACCAGGAAGTGAAGTACACCTTGCCCTTGTTCCTGGTCGTGACGATTCCTTTTTTTGGCGCATTGCCAGCCTCGTCCCCATAGCTGGTCTTGAAGTGGCTCTTGTCCTTGAGCATCACTTCCTTACCACTGATCTTCACCGTGCGGCTGCCCTTGGTGGTGTCCTTGGCCATGCCGGTGTTGGGGTAGGGGATGGGTACACCGAGCGGGGTGGGCGGGGCCTGGGGTGGGGTGAAACAGACATCCGGGAAGCAGGCGATCGACTTGCCGTCAGCCGCCTTGCAGGACACTTCCATATTGTTGGCGAAGACTTCGTTGGCCATCAGGCGGCCCTCACGATCTGGTAGCTGAGCAGCGCGGCGGCGCGTTGGCCGGCGTCGTTGCCCAGGTGGCAGAAGATGTTCGGTCCTTCGCCGTAGCCCTTGCGACTGGCAGCCAGGGCCACGGCGAGCATCACCGGGCCGATGGCGGCGCCGACTTCACCGATACAGTCGGCCGGGTGCCAGAGATGGAAAAACTCCTTGCGCACTCGCAGGGTGCGGCTCAAGGCCAGGGAGGCTTCCTTGAAGTAGTACTGCTCGCCAGAGATGTCGGTGAGCCGATAATCCATCTGCTCCAACCCACAGCCGGCCTCGCTGAGTGCCGCGCGTACGGCCTGGGTCAAGCCTTCGGCGCGTAGCGGGAGATCCTCGGATTCCACCGTGGCCTGTTCCACGCCGAAACCCAGGCCGATGCAGGTCAGTTGCGGTGTTTCGCTGGCAACCGGGGCGGCCAGTACCACGGTGGCAGCACCTTCGCCGGGAATGAACCCATTGGAGTTCTGGCTGGTGAGCAGGCGTTCACGCTCTTCGAAGGCGACCAGCGTCGGTCCGCACAGAAAGGAGTCGACGCCAGCGACCAGCACGTGACGATGGCCGCCCTGGTAGATCAGAGTGCGTGCATTGAGCAGGGCCACCGCAGCGCTGACCCGGCCGCGGGCGATGATGTTGGAATCCGGATGAAAGCGCAGGCCCAGTTCAGCTTCGATGTCCTGCAACAGGCTTTTATCGAGGCCATCCAGGCGGCCGGGACGCTCGGCTTCGGCCACACCGAGCAGCAGCGGGGTCTTTTCCGGATCGACCTCGGGGGTGCTCTGTAACGCGTCGGCGATGGCGCGGGCGGCCATCTTGATCAGCTTGGTGCGGCCGCGCCAGGGTTGCTCCAAGGGCACGCTGGCGCCAATGACCCATTCGCCGCCGCGGTCGATAAAACGGGTTTCCTTGAAATTGTCGATGGCACAGCGGATCGCCGCGCAGCTGGCTGGTGCGCTGAGGCCGACAGCGCTGACCATTCCCGAGCCGATGATGCACAGAGTGGTCATCAGTCCGTTTCCTCAGGTGCCCGTCTGGCCTTGACCAGGGCGCCCAGCGACGGGTAGTAATCCTTGCCCAATTCACGAGCACGCCACCACGCTGCGGGCAGGGTGCCGACCAGCACTTGGGCAATCTCGAAAATGTTGCGCCGTAGCGGACGGGAGATCCGCCAGGTCAACTGCACCTGCCGTGCCTCCGTGTCGATCAGCAAGGTGTCGATCACCGCCGATACCGTTTCATGGCCGCCTTTTTTCAGGAAAAAGGTCACCGGTACATTCATTTCCGGAATGCGAAAACCTGTGCGCTCCTGGGGCGTGAGGTTGAGCAACAGCACCTCCTCGCCGCCGCGCAGGTAATCGGTTTGCTGGTCGTCAGGGGCGGCCTGGAAGTAGCGGTTATCGAAATCTCCTGGCAAAAAAGGAAAGCAGTCAGCCAGCCAGGCATCGTCGTAGCTACCGGCGAAGCGGGCGCGTTGCGGCCAGCTGCGGCCGATGGGGCCGAGAGCCATGGGGCGGAAGTCGCCGGAGGGGCTGTCGATCGGCTTGCCCAGTTCCTCGGTATTGGGCATTGGCTTGTAAGCGACTTCAGCACTGTCGATGCTGCCTGGGAACCAACCGCAACCGCTTGGGTTGTCCAGGTAGCAATGCCGCATATCCGGATTCTTGGCCATGGGATGGGAGCCTCCATAGGCCTGGGCATAGGAGATGTCCTGCTCGGTAAAGGGTTGCGGTAAACCGGGAGAAACCCCCAATAGCCCCGGTTGCCATTGTCGGGGGCCGAGGACGGAAAAGGCTTTGCTCATCTGACCGACACGAATGCCTGCGGTCAACTGCGTCACGGGCCGGCCACCTGGCGCATAGGCCTTGCCGCGGACCAGCACATCGCAGAATGGCTTGACCGGGGCGAAGTCCATTTCCTGCAGCGGGGCGCTGAGGCCCGGTTCGCCGAGGAAAGTATCGGCCATCAGCAGCGGCTGCTGGACATCGGCAAGGGTCGCGACGCGACCGTCCAGCGGCAGATCGAAAGAGCCCTTGGCAACTATCACCAAAGATTCGCGACCGTCGCTCGCCATCCCCATGGTATAGGCAGCCTGTAGTTTGCTGGCGTTGAGCAGCTCCATCGTGCGACTACCTGTCTAGTTGATCTGCACCGAACCGCCCTTGATGCGGTTCACGCCGGATGATCGGCTCGAAAGATAGGTCCCTCGAATCAGCACCTTGCCCTCGCGGGTGAGGGTGATGCTCGCCTTGCCGCAGCGCAGGACGATTTCCCGCTCCGCCGTGAACTCCAGGCGTTCGCCGTCCAGGTGGGCGACGGCTGGCGTGGTGGTTTGTGGCAGGCGCTGGATGCGACCGATCACCAGCGGCCGGCTCAGGTCGCCGGCCTCGAACATCAGCGCGACCTGGGCGCCGATGTCTTCACGGGCGAGCGGGGTGGTGGTGCGTGCGGCGAGGCCGGTTTCGCCGGGGCAGCCAGGGAAGGCCACCACAGGAGCATCCGCGCTGGGCACATCCAGCAGCACCCCAATCACGACGCCATCCACGCGCGCGGGCGTGGCAGTGGAGGAAACGGGTAAATGATATTCAACGGTCATGGCGCCCACTCCGTGGCTAGTTCTGCAGGATTTTCTGGCCTTTGACGACCACGTTCTTGTTCGCCTTGATGTTGATGGCACCGGAGCCGTCGATGGTAATGTTCTTGCCGCTGATCACGATGGTGCCGTCCTTCTTCATGGTGATGCTGGCCGCGCCCGTGGTCAGGCTGATGGAGTCGCCGGCGTTGAGGGAGAAGTGCTTGCCCACGTCCAGGCTGTCGTTCTGCTTGATGTTGGTGCTGCGGTTCTGGGCCACGTCGCGGGACTCGTTCTGGCCGATCTGGGTACTCTGGTTGCCGCTGATCTCGATGCCTTCGTTGCCCTGGACCGTTTCGTTACGGTTGCCGCTGATGCCGATGGTCTCGTTGCCGCCCACGTCTTCGGTGCGGTTGCTGGCGATGCTGATTTTCTCGTTCGCACCGACCTTTTCCGTGCGGTCGGCACCGATGGTGATGGTCTCGTTACTGCCCACGTTCTCGGTGCGATTGGCACCAATGGTGATTTTCTCGTTGCTGCCGACATCCTCGGTGCGGTTCACACCGATGGAGATGGTTTCGTTATTGCCGACCTTTTCCTTGCGATCCACACCGATGGTGATGGTTTCGTTGTTGTCGACGGTTTCAGTGCGGTCGTGTTTGACGTGCACGGTCTCGTCGTTGTCGATGGTCTTGCTGCGGTCGTGGCCCACCCAGTGGGTCTCGTCGTTCTCGACCTCGATGTCCTGGTTTTTTTCGGCGTGGATAAACAGCTGCTCGGCGCCTTTCTTGTCCTCCATGCGGATTTCATTGAAGTTGGCCGGTGAACCGCCCTTGCTTGAACGGCTTTTCGTCCCGCTCTGAGTGGCATTGGCGGGCAGCGCGTAGGGCACAGTCTGTTCGGCGTTGTAGACGCGGCCGGTGATGATAGGCCGATCCGGATCGCCCTCGAGGAAACTGACGATCACTTCCTGGCCGATCCGTGGGAGCTGCACGGAGCCCCAGTTCTTGCCGGCCCAGGCCTGGGAAACGCGAATCCAGCAGGAGCTGTTTTCGTTGGACTGGTCATGGCGATCCCAATGGAAATGCACTTTGACCCGGCCATACTGGTCGGTCCAGATCTCCTCGCCATTGGGACCGACCACCACGGCGGTCTGCGGTCCACGGACGATGGGCATCGGCGTGAGGGGCAGAGGGCGGAAGGCCTGGTTGGCATCCATGCAGTCCAGCTCGCTGACGAACTGTTCGTCGACGTCAGACTGCCCGCTTTCATAGGCATCCTGACGAATCTGATAACGGGCGGCCACCACGAGATACTCGCGGTTCTGGTCCGCACGGTCGTACCCCGTCAGCGTGAACACATGACCGCAACCGATGCCGCGGGCGCGGCCGCGTAATTGCACACGCTCGAACTGGCTGTGAATGGCTTCGATGCGGGTACGGGCGTAGTGATCGCCGTCGTTGCTCTGGACGTATTCACCCGGGTAGTCGTAGAGCGGGTAGTCGGCGTTGGTGTGGTTGCGCGGCACGCTGGAGCGCACCTCAAGACTGGCGCGCGGGCGCAGGAAGTCATAGTCGTTCAGCGCCAGCGAGCCAGGTTGGACTTCTCGCGCCAGTTGCCAGTCGTAGAAATGATCGCGCTCGCGCATTTGTCGATCGGGCGGGTAGAAGGGCACCGAGGCATAGTCCGGCGCCGTGGAGTGGGCGCCATAGGCGTCGGCGAGCACCAGCACATGCCGGGATTGTTCATGGCGAAAGTAGTAATAGATGCCTTCCTGCTCCATCAGCCGACTGACAAAGTCGAAGCTGGTTTCGCGGTACTGCACGCAATATTCCCACTCGCGATAGCTGCCGCTCAGGCTGTCTTCGAAATCGGAAAACCCGAGGTCGCGGAACACCTGCTTGATGATGTCCGGCACCGTCTTGTTCTGGAAAATCCGGCAGTCGGAGGTGCGCGTGAGCAGCCAGAACCAGGGCCGTAGACTGACGCGATAACCGGCGAACTGGCCGTGCCCGGTCAATTGCCGGCAACTGCAGACAATGCCGTGGAAGTAGCGTTTGCCACCGTCGTACAGCTCCAGGGTCAGGCCCATCGGCTTGCCCAGCAACTGGTCGAACGTGATCGCCCGGTCTTCGGAGGTCAGGTCCAATTCGTAGTGGAACAATCGCCCCAGCTCTTCGCTGCCTTCCATGCTTTGCAACAACAGGACATCGCCGCCGAGAGGACTGTCGACCTGTACCAAACGGTTGTTTTGCGTGATTGTCATGAGCGGCTTCCTTGGCTCGGGTTCGGGCGTCAGTTGGCCATTGCAAGGAAGGTGGCGCCGTACGCAGGGTCGTCGCCATAGGGGATGCCAGGGGGAATCGAGTCCAACAATTGCTGCACATCCACCACAGGGGGATCTCCTTATCGGTCTTGCGGTCTTCAAGCAAACTGAACGTACGAGCAGATCCTTATCCTGCCGATTAACGTGTGTCTGGAGCCCGTTAGATAACGTTCCAGCATCGCCCCAGTTGGGACGGATACCTGACGTCAAGATAGGTGACGAAAGGTCGTCTACATAGTTTCGTTAGCTATAACGGTAATTCCAAATTCGAATAACTCAGTAAGAGTGACGGACTCGGCCCTTGCAGCCTTTCTGACAAGAATGTCAGGAAGCGGTCAGCCTGGGGACACCTTCGCCGCCTAGACTGGGGAAAATGTACATCCAGGCGATCGTGCAGGGGGCTTGAAGCATCAGCAGCAAGCCAAACATCGGGATCGACTATTGGGTCTCCTAATTTGTGGCACCGTTTTAAGAGAGGCGTTACCCGATGCGTTTGCTCATTGTCGAGGACGAAGAAAAAACCTCCTCCTACGTCCATCGTGGCTTGACCGAGCTCGGCTACATTGTCGACGTTGCCACGAATGGTATCGATGGCCTGCACTACGCGTTGGAATGGGATTACGACGTGGTGATCCTGGATGTGATGCTGCCGGGCAAGGACGGCTACGACGTGCTGCAAGGCCTGCGCCTGCACAAGAAAACCCCGGTCATCATGCTGTCGGCCAGGGGGACGGTGGATGACCGCATTCGAGGGCTGCGCGAGGGCGCCGATGATTACCTGGGCAAGCCTTTTTCGTTTGCCGAACTTGTCGCACGTGTCCAGGCCTTGATCCGTCGTCGCGCCGGTGACACGGTTGACCTGACGCATTTGCGCATCGACGACCTGGAAGTCGATCTACAAGCGCGCAAGGTGACCCGGGGAGGGCTGCGGCTGGACCTGACGGCCAAGGAGTTCTCCCTGTTAAGCCTGTTGGCGCGGCATCAGGGCGAGATCCTTTCCAAGTTGATGATTGCCGAGCAGGTCTGGGACATGAATTTCGACAGTGATGCCAACGTCGTCGAGGTTGCGATCAAGCGCGTCCGCGCCAAGGTGGATACCCCGTATCCGCGCAAGCTGCTACATACCGTCCGCGGCATGGGGTATGTACTGGAAAGCCGAGAGGCAGATGGCAGGCAAACGGGTACGCCTTGATGAAAAGATCGATCGCCAAGCGGCTTGCCCTGATGTTCGCCCTCGCTGTCCTGCTGATCATGTCGATCAGCGCGACGCTGTTGCGCTGTTCCTTGAAGCAATCGCTCGATGACCAGATGCAGAATGAGCTGATCCTGCGCCATTCCGTGCTCGACCCGGTGCTCGCCAAATACGATTCGCCGACGTTCTGGGTCGGTTTGCGCCAGAAGCTCGACGGCCTGACGCCTGCGGATGAACGAGTCCGCTATTGGATCCTGGTGGACAACCCAGCCTTCAGTTACGGCGGGGTGATGCCGGACGGCCAGGATTGGTCGAAGCGCTCCGATGGGCTATTTACCGTCGACTTGCCTGAGAAAGAGCGGCCCATGATGGTGTTGCTCAAGACCATTCCCCCCATGGGCAACCGTCCGGAACTGCGTTTTATCGTGGGGCTGGATTCAACGCCGTTCAGGAAGACCCTGGACCACTTCACCAAGATTCTGATCCTGACCTCGGCGTTGGGCATCGGGCTGGTTGCGCTGCTCGGTTACTGGATCGCGCGTTTTGGCCTGGGGCCGGTGAGGCGTTTGAGCCGTCAAGCCAACAGCCTGCCGCCGGGGGATTCGAAGCAGCGACTGGACACCGAGGCGTTGCCAGGCGAATTGCAGGAACTGGCGGTGTCGTTCAACGGCGCCCTGGCTCGCCAGGAAGCAGCCTGGTGCCAGCTCGAAGGGTTCAATGCCAATGTGGCCCATGAGCTGCGAACGCCCCTGACCAACCTGATCGGACAGACCCAGGTGGCATTGGCCCACGGGCGTGAGGTGAGCGAGCTTCAAGACTTGCTGCAGTCGAACCTCGAAGAGCTGGAACGGATGGGCACCATCGTCAATGACATGCTGTTCCTGGCCGGAGCCGAGAGCGGGCAACGGGCTACCGAGCTCAGTGATGTCTCGCTTTATGAAGAGGCGTCGAAGACGGTGGAGTATCTGGAGCCGGTCCTGCACGACAAACAGCTGAGCGTGGTGATCCAAGGTGACATGCGTGTGTGCATCGACCGACGCCTCTTTCACCGCTCCCTGGCCAATTTGATACAGAACGCGGCGCGATACGCGGTGCCGACAAGCACCATCACGGTAACGCTGGCCAGCCACGGCATGCAGGTCGAGGTGAGCGTTTCCAATGCCGGGGAGCCCATCGACAACGTGCACCTGGAGCGTTTGTTCGAGCGTTTCTATCGCGCCGACACCGCCAGGACGCGAAGCGATGCCCACCATGGCCTGGGCCTTTCCATCGTGCGTGCGGTGGCATCCATGCACGGTGGGCGGGTGTTCGCCCACAGCAAGGATGGGCTCAATACCTTTGGATTTTCCCTGATGAGCCAGGCGGCGCGCTAGTCGCCGCCTGCGAGTAACGTCCGCCCGCGTTTGACATCTTCCCGTCAGCCAGCAGTCACCTTGACGTCAGTCGCCCCCGCCTAGAGTGCCACGACCATCCCAACGAGGACAGTGTCGTGGAGCCCACTATGAACATTCGAAACCTGTCGATTGCCGGCCTGCTGGCAGTCATCTCCTTGAGCGGCTCGCCGCTGCTCGCCAAAGAGCAAACGCAGTTCCCGGCCTACGAATATGGCATGCCGCTGGACATCGCCAGGGTCATCCATATCGAGGAGGCGACATCACCGGTATGCGAGGTCGTGCAAGCCAATATGACCTATTTGAATACCCAAGGAATAAAGAAGCACGTCAGCTTTCTGCAGTTGGCGCAGGCGTGCTCGAACCAGTGACCGTCCGGCGATGCCGGTTCATTTCTTCAGACAGGGACCATCACCATGTGGAATAGAACAACACCCGCCATTGGCCGCACGAGCACCATGAATCGGCTTGCGAGAATGGCGAGAACCCTCGCCGCGGGCGTCGCGCTGCTCAGTACGGTGAGTATCGAAGCTTCCGATCGCATTACACCGAAACCAGACTGGTCGACCAGCGACATACCGTCCCAGAAAGGCCGGATTGTCCTGATCACCGGTGGCACCAGCGGCATGGGCTACGAGGATGCGCTGGCCTTGGCGCGTGCCGGCGCCGAGGTCATCATCGCCGCGCGCAACCCAGAGCGCGGCGCACAGGCCATTGCGCGTATCCGCGAGTCCGTGCCCGACGCCAAGGTGCAGTTCGAGAACGTGGACCTGGCTGATCTTTCATCGGTGCGCGACCTGGCCCAGCGTCTCAATCAACGGCTGCCGCGCCTCGACGTGTTGATCAACAATGCCGCCGTCATGGCACCGCCCGAGCGGGGTACATCCGCCGATGGCTTTGAACTTCAGTTGGCCACCAACTATCTGGGACACTTCGCGCTGACCGGCCTGTTGGTGCCGCTCTTGCGTCAAAGCCAGGATGCCCGCGTGGTGAGCCTGTCCAGCATTGCCGCGGCGCGCGGCGCGATGAACCTTGATGACCTTCAGAGCGAGCAGAAGTACGACCCGTACGCGGCCTACGCGCAATCGAAACTGGCCGTCCTGCACTGGGCATTTGCCTTGCAGCGGCGCAGTGATGCTGAAAACTGGGGGATTCGCAGCATGGCGGCGCATCCCGGCGTTGCGGTCACCGAGTTGGTCGCACGGGGGCCAGGCCTGGACAGCGAGTTCGGTCGGCGTTGGGCAAAGGACCGTGACGCGTACCACTCAGCGGCACAAGGGGCGTTGCCCACCTTGTATGCCGCCACTGCTGCGCAAGCGGTGGGCGGAGCTTATTACGGCCCGACCGCTGACGATGAAAGACGCGGTCCGTTGGGATTCGCCAAGACGCCGCCCGCTGCGAGCACGCAGGCCGATGCCGAACGGCTCTGGGCCGTCTCCGAGCGACTGACCGGCGTGACCTATCGCTGATGCAACCCTGGGCGCGGGCGTCCGTCCCGCGCTTGACCTTTGTCTTGTTGCCGTCTCCCCGGAGTTCCTTATGAGTGCGCCTTCCTATTTGCACCGGCTGAGTCTCGCCCTGAACGCCCGCGACGGTGAGTTGCGTCCGGCGCTGTGCGGGTTCCTGCTGTTCCTTTGTCTCTTCACCGGTTACTTCACGCTGCGCCCAATCCGTGAATCGATGGGCATCGCGGCGGGGGTGGAGAATCTGCAATGGCTGTTTACCGCGACCTTCCTGGTCATGCTGGCAGCCGTGCCGTTGTTCGCCTGGCTCAGTTCGCGGGTGCCGCGCCTGCGCCTGATCGACTGGGTGTACGGCTTCTTCGGTTTCAACCTGCTGATGTTCGTCGAGTTGTTCCAGTTCCAGCCGGACAGTGTCTGGCTGGCCCGGGGCTTTTACGTCTGGATCTCGGTTTATAACTTGTTCGTCGTGTCAGTGGCCTGGAGCCTGATGGCAGATGTATTCGACAGCGAGCAGGCCAAGCGTCTGTTCGCCTTCATCGCCGCGGGCGCCAGCGTCGGCGGTCTGTTGGGTCCGGCCCTGAGCGCGCTGCTCATCGGTCCCCTCGGCGCCTCGGGGTTGATGTTTCTGGCGGCCGTGTTGCTCGGCGCCTCGCTGGTGTTGAAACGGGCGTTGATGGGGTGGCGCGAAACGGGCGGGGCCGGCCGCCCCGGCGCCGCACCGACGCAAAGCCCCCAACAGCCATTGCACGGTAATCCGTTCAGCGGGTTGACGGCGGTGCTCAGGTCACCTTACTTGCTGGGGATCGCCGGCTTCGTGGTGCTGTTGGCGACGGTCAGCACCTTTCTCTATTTCGAGCAGGCGCGCCTGGTGGCCGAGCACTATCCGGATCGCCAGGCGCAAGTACGCATCTTCGGCACCATCGACATCATCGTGCAGGCCGGTGCGTTGCTGTCCCAGCTGTTCATCACCGGCCGCATCGCGCCGAAGTTGGGGGTGCGTGCTTTGTTGGCCGTCGTGCCGCTGCTCATGTGCATCGGCTTCCTCGGCCTGGCGTTGGCGCCGGGGTTCGCTCTGCTGGCGGCGGTGATGATCGTGCGACGAATCGGTGAGTACGCGTTCGTCCGACCGGGCAGGGAAATGTTGTTCGCGCCGTTGGATGCCGAGAGTAAATACAAGGCCAAGAACTTCATCGACACCGTGGTTTATCGCGCAGGTGACGCCATGAGCGGCTGGGCCAAGAGCCTGCTCGACCTGCTAGGGCAGGGGGCCGGTCTGGCCGCGATAATCGGCGCCTGTTGCGCACTGCTGTGGGGTTACTTGGGCTGGCAACTGGGGCGGAAGGCGGATAATGCCACGTTGCGGGAGTTACGTTTGGCGACCATCTCGGCCAGGGCATGAGGACCGTGCCGGCCAGAATGAAACCCACTCTATTGTCTGCCGCGTCGTTGCGGCGAGGAAAGGTGAAGCGGATGAGTCTGAAAAATACGCTACTGGCGGTCGTAGCAGTCATTGCCTTCTCGGCGTTCTCCACAGCGTTTGCGGGCAAAGAAAATTCCGTGGTCGGGACATGGCGCATGGTCAGTGCAACCGTTGAGAGCCAGGGCAGTAGATCGGATGCTTATGGCCCCGATCCTCATGGTTGGCTCGTCTTCACGCCAGAGCTGACGTTTGTCGAAGTACTCACGGATCCACGCGTGCCGGCGTTTCGATCCAACGTTCGTGGCGAAGGCACCGATGAGGAAAACCGGGCAGCGATGGCGGGGAGCATCGGTTTTTTCGGGCGATATACCGTCGACCCGAACGGTGAGTTCACAGGCAACACTGTCGAAGGGGCTACGTTCCCGAACTGGGTGGGCGCTGTGCGCACCCGGGACGACCTGCAGTTGAAGGTCGATGGCAACCGGATGGTAGAAGATTTTCGCCGCCCGGATGGGGCGAAGGTTCACATCGTTTTTGAGCGTGTCAGGTAATTTCGAAGCGTCTTCCCGAAAAAAATCCGATGCCTGTCATGGCATCGGATTTTGCGTCACGCTCGGGCCGTGGAACTGACCCGCCACATTGTCGGCTGCTAGGCCTGGTGTGCTTCGGCCAACTCATCGATCAAGTGCCGCTGAAACGCCGCAAGCGCCTCCTTCGGTTGCTGTAGTTGTATAAATTCCAACATGGGATCGGTGACTGCTGTCCTGACGCCCGCCAGTTCTTCGATGGTCGCCAGCCCGCAAAACGGCACATACGCTTCGGAATACCCACCTTCGTGGACCAGAACGAGACGGCCCTGGCACAGGCGTTCGGCGGCTTTGCGCACCAGGCTGGTCATTTGCCGGAACGAGTCGCTGTGCAACAGCATGCGAGCCAGCGGATCGACGGCGTTGGCGTCGTAACCGCAGGCGACAATGATCAACTCGGGCTCGAAGCGCTCCAGCGCTGGGATCACGATGCGTTCCATCGTATGCAGATAAGCCTCATGACCGCAGCCGGGTGACAACGGAATATTGATGTTCGCGCCCAACCCCGCGCCGCGGCCACGCTCAGCTTCACCGCTGTAACCTGGCGGGAAACAGCCGTCCTGGTGCAGTGAGATGGTCAGCACATCAGCACGCTCTTCGAAGATGGATTGCGTGCCGTTGCCGTGGTGTACGTCCCAGTCGATCACCGCGATGTTGCCCAGGCCATGGCGGGCTTTTGCGGCTTCAATGGCGATGGCAATGTTGGCCAGGAAGCAAAAGCCCATGGCGCTGTCGGCGAGGCAGTGATGGCCCGGCGGGCGCGACAGTGCGTACGCGTTATCGACTTCCCCGACGAGCACGGCATCGACCGCGGCGATGGCCAACCCGGCAGAAAGCGTGGCTATTTCATAACTTCCAGGCCCGATGGGCGCGTGCGGCCCCAACTCACCGCCCCCGGCGTCGCTCATCGCCTTGAAGCGTTGCAGGTAACCGGGTGTATGAACCCGCAGCAGATCTTCATCGGTCGCCGCGTTGGCGCTGCGTACCTGCAAATGGCGGGTCAGGCCGGAAACGTCCAGCAGGCTCTTCAGACGGCGTTTGGTTTCCGGCGACTCAGCGTGGCCCGCAGCGGCAGGTGGTTGCACCCATCCTCCCACCGGCAAGGTCAAGGCATGCAACCCGGCGCTGTGCCAGAGGCTGAGTTCGTCGAAGAAAAATGCACTTTTTCGGCTCATCGTCTTTCCATTTTCTTTAGGGTAATAAGGCCATTCATGCGTTTGGGCGGCTGCCGAGCATCAACGCCAGGGACAGCAGGGTGATGCACGTCCCGCCGATCAGCAGCGAGTGGAAACCGCCGCTGGCTTCGATCAGCCGGCCCGCCACTGTCGGGCCGATAGCCAGGCCACCGCCGATCACCAGGTTGGAGGCGTTCATCAGTTTTCCGGAGCGGTCGAGGTCGGCCAGGCAGGCGAGGATCAACGGCAGAATGAAAGTCCAGGTGAACTTGAACAGCAGCGCTGCCACGGCAAAACGCATTATTTCGGGTTGCCCCCGCAGCAACAGCACTGAGCCGGCCATCAGTGCGTAGCCCAGCAGCAACAGCAGCAAGCGTGGCAGTCGGTCGCCGATCAGTGAGGCACAACCCGCTCCGACAATACCCATCACCGTGGCGAGCGCCAGAACCTTGCCACTGGACTCGGCGGAGATACCTGCCTGGGTGGCGATGGAGCCGATAAAGGTCCACACACCGCCCAGGCAAATGTAGAAGCTCAAGACCCCCAGAATGCCCAGTGCGGCTTTCCACAGCGAGGCGATGGCGACGTGCTCGGCGGTTGTTTCAGCCGATGGGCTGCCTTGCGGAAAATAGCGGGCCAGTGGCAAAAAGACCGTCATCAACCCGGCGAGGATCACGTAGCACGCCGATAGCCCGAAGTGTTCGAAGAGCCGAGGCAGGATGCTCAAACCGATCGCCCCGACGACCAGTTGCCCCAGCACCCATAACCCATAGACGCGGCCGGGATTGGCTGTTGACGCGGCGCTGGACAGGCAGATGATCATCAACGAACCGCCCGCCAGGGCACTGCAAAAGCGCAATGCCAGGAGTATCGAGTAGTCAGCCGCAAGCACTGATAAAAGGTTTGCTGCAATGAATACAACACCCGCCAGCAATGCGGCGCGGCGCCAGTCGCTACGTTTCAGCCACCACAGGGCGGGCAAGGTGGCCAGGCTCATGGCGCCAAGTTCGGTGGAGAACAGATCGCCGATCTGTGACGGGCTCAACTGCCATTGAGTCGCCAGTTGCGCGGCGATGGCCGGTGCGGTCATGAGAATGGTCGGGGTGATGGCGGCGAACAGCACGATGGCTGCCAGCAGCGCCCGTTGAGATGATGCGCGCACACGCTCATCCACCAGCGATTGGGTCTGGGTGTTCATGGGGAAGCTCCGGTGAATGAATTCAGAACACATGGACCAGACGCAGCAGTGCGTCAGTGCCGTGGTAGCCGTTATCGGTGGCAACGTTCTGCGAAAGGCCGAACATCACCTGGTTCTGTTTATCCAGCCAGTGGCCGACTTCGAAGCCCACTTGGGTGTAGCGCTTGTGGGTGTCATCGATGCGCTGGTCGTTGATCCGCAGTTCGCCGCCGTCGGCGTGGATCAGCCGCAAAGCACCGTAGGTGCTTTGCGTAAAGTCGTAGGAGGCGAAGGCTTGCAGGCGATACAACGGGTCCTGTTTCAGATCGCTGCCAAAGTAGTCGTCGTTCTTGCCGTAGAGCTGGGCTTCAAGGTTGGCTTCCAACACCCATTTTTCGCCGATGCCCTGGGTGTAGTTGTAAACGAAGGTGGCCCCCCAGCGATTGGCACCGGGCGATACATCTGGATTGTCGTTGTGGTACTCGCCAATCGGCAGCGTAATCAGCGTCAGCAATCCGCTGTAAGTGCGTGAAGCAGGGTCATTGATCAAGAACAGGGTGCCGCCGACCTGAGGGTCGCCAAAGCCGCTTTCCCCGGTGTGTTGGCTGGCACCCGGCAGGCGCGCGTTGATGTCGGCGAAGGGCACGATGAACTGTGGCGTACATAGCGTGCCGCAGATGTCGGTGAAAAATACCTGGCGGTAAGCCATGGCGTTGACCTTCAGGTCGGCCTTGCCGGTGCTGTCGGCCGGGCCGTGGAAGTCGTCAGCGCGGCTTGCCGGCAGATAGAGCAGGCCCAGGTTGGTGCCTGAAGGCGCGCCGATAAAATCCCGGGCGTTGAGGTCGGCGGCACTGGCGTGCAGGCTCGACAAACCGCCGATCAGGGCCAGCGCTGTATTGCGAGTGAACGTGTTGGTCATGGGCATTGCATCTCTTCTTTAAGTTGTTGTGCGGCGAATGGCTCGCCCGTAGGTGGCAGAGGGGCAAAAAAAGGGCAAAGGTGTCCCGTGGCCGTCAAAACGACAGCGAAAAAGTCAGCGCGAGTCAGCGGTGCGGATCAGTCAGGTGGGGCATGCAGCAGATGGGCGATACGGGCTTTGTCCTTGACCCCGAGCTTGCTGTAGATAGCGCGGATGTGGTGGCGCACAGTATTGGGGGACATGCCCAGGTCGCGGGCGACTTCCTTGTAGGTCTTGCCTTCGCCGAAGCCTTGGGCCACGGCGTTTTCCCGTGGGCTCAGTTGCATCAGCACCGTGCGGCTGCGGGCGGCCAGCAGGAACAGATCGCCGACCGTCGAGGCCTCGACCTGCAAGTGCTTGCCTTCATACCCGTCGGCGTCCATCGCCACCGGCAGGCAAGGACCGCTCCAGTCCGGCCATTCGCTCAACAGCAAGTCGACGAAGCCGCGCTCTGCACAGTGCAGGGTGCCGCGTCGGTCGCACACGGCTAGAGCGAGATTGCGTGGGTGAGTGAGGGCCTCGCGCATGGCCACCAGCGTGCGAATCTGATTGGCGGACACTGCCGCCACCAGGTGCAGCATGAGGTTGTTCAACAGCAGGCAGTCCTGCTCGGTAAAGCGTGCCGCGTCGGTCGCGCGATAGAGCGCGAGGTGATCGCTGAGATGGGTTTGCGGGTCGATGTACACCACGCACAGCAATTCGCCAATGGCGTAGGTCTCACCGAGCCAATTGAGCCCAGGGCCGCTGGCAGGGTTACGCATGTCGACAATGACGGCTTGCCCGGGAACATCGTGAGCCCTGGTGACGGTCACATCGATATGACGAATCGACTGCCAGTCCGACAGGTAACTACGGGGCAGTTTGTGGAGATAGGAGCTGTGTTCTTCGGGTAACCCGTCAATCAATGCTCCGCGGCCCCACCAGGCGCTGTCGAAGGGCAGCAGTTGGCTGATGCAGCTCAGTGCTGCTTCGTGGAAATGCTCGATGTCTTTGTCCTGCGCCAGGCGCTGAAGCTCCAGTGTCATTGCGCTGAAGGCCTCGAGGAGGCGGGCGTGACCATGATCATGACGGCTCATTCGTATGTACCTCTGTGCGACATTCTTATTGTTTTCGTCACGAAGTCATTGAGGGCCGGAACGTCGTTTTGACGTGGGGCAGGGCCTGGGGCGAGTATCGGCGGATTCAAGGAGGATCGCCATCCTACAGATGCATGATGATAGCGCCCGGAGGGAGCTCTTCCGCCTGTGGACGGCAGGTGTGAAAATCCGCAAGTCCAAACGGTGGCCGGTGTCAGGGGAGGAGGACGCCGCGTTCAGCCAGCCTGTTCAAGGGCGAGGAAATGAGGACAGGCTACTAGATGATAGCCTTTTGCTTTTAAGCGGATCCCGCTAGAATTCGTCCCCCTCTCTGTGAGCGGCATTAGTCAAATTACGCAAGGAAGTCGATATGCAATTTGCAAAAGCCATAGGCCTCGCCTTGGCCTTGAGCCTGAGTGGATGCGCCAGTTTCACCAAAGATGAAGTTGCCCCCGTGAATCTGCCTTCAATGGCCAGCTACTCGAACAAGCCGAACGTCTATGTCGATTTCGATTTCTATCAGGGCGACCCCGACAATGCCAAGGCCACCGAGGTGCCGCAGGCTCGCGACATGCTCAAGCCCGACCTGAAGCGAACCTTCGATGAATCAGGACTTTTTGGGCGCGTGGTCTTTGACGAATTCCAGAAGCAACCAGGCGATTACAGTCTTCGATTGAAGGTCTACAACCATGCGCCAGGCGGTGGGCAAATGGTCCTGGCGTTCATCAGTGGCTTCACGTTCACGATCATTCCTGCGTTGGCGACCGACCAGTACACCATGAGCCTGGAAACCCTGGACGAGCAGGGCCAGCCGTTGGGCAAGACCAGCAATCATGATGCGGTCAACACCTGGATGGGCATCTGGTTCCTGCCCCTGGCAGGCAATACGCCCAAGGCGGCCATCACCGACACCTTCAACCGCCAGGTCAATGCGCTGTTGAAGAACTGGGTCGACAACAACCGCATAAAATACTCCGCTGTCGACACCCGCATTCCACGGGGCTGACACCGATAGAAAAAGAGCCGCAATCGCGGCTCTTTTTTTTGATCACTTCAACGCTTGAGTGAACTGCGGGTCGTTGTACAAGCTCTTGAGCAGATCTTGCAACATCGGGTTGTAGTTGTTCGCGGCCGCCGGAATGGCGATCGGACCGAAGAAACTGCTGTCCCAATCACGCTGCACGTCTTTAGTGGTTTCGTATAAAACCTGATCACCTTTACGCAGCGTGAAGCGCGCAGCCACTTCGCCATGGCCGCTGCTCATGCCTGCGGTGAGCTGGCTCTTGACCAACTGAACCTGCAACTGCCGGTCAGCACGAGGGTCCAACAGACCCGCCTGGCGGAGCTCATCGTTGATCGCGGCCTGGATGTGCAGTGGAACGCTGCCCTCGGGCGACGAAATCGGGTTCAGGCGCACCATCAGCGACCCTTGACCTGAATCCGCATTCACCTGCGTCTCGCGCAAGAGCTGCATGGGTGCATTTTTCTTGAGCTGCTGAACGTTCTGAAAATTGGGTTCATAGCGGGTCATGGTCACGCCACAGCCTTGTAGCAGCAGCGCGCAGAACGGTAGAGCCAAGTAGAGCTTCTTCACAGCAAATCCTTATGTGCTTTTTTAGAAGGCGTGATTATCGACAGATGGCTTTAAGCTATCAAGGATGAGTTGAGGTTTATGCTGCCCCCAAACATCTCAGCCGTATTGGCTGGCAGATCCAGCAGCGGTTCTAGGCTTTCTGGAACAGGTCAACTGGTAAGCAATTGCCAACCATATGAACCACGCGGGCATAACCATCAACGCAATACGGGTGTCAGGTCTCAATGCCAGCAGACAAAGAACAAAGCCCAGGAACACTAGGGAAAACCAGGCCATTGGCACGCCGCCAGGCATTTTGTAGGCCGATTTCGCATGCAGCTCAGGCCGCTTTTTGCGGTAGGCAATATACGACGCAAGGATCGTCGACCAAGTAAAAATCACCAGGATTGCCGATACAGTGGAAACAATGGTGAAGGCGGTCATCACTTCTGGAACGATGAAAAGCAACAACACACCCACGAGCATTAACAGCGTGGTGAAGGCCAGACTCAGCAGAGGCACGCTATTGCTCGACAGACGTCGGAAAATCCCCGGGGCGTTGTCCTGGTTGGCCAGTCCGAACAGCATGCGACTAGACGAAAATACACCACTGTTGGCCGAGGAAGCGGCAGACGTCAGCACCACAAAGTTGACGATACCGGCTGCCGCGGGAAAACCTGCAACCAGGAACAGCTCGACGAAAGGGCTCTTGTTGGGCGAAACCTGTTGCCACGAAGTCACTGCAATAATGCAGGCCAGTGCCAGCACATAAAACAGGATGATTCGCAGCGGAATCGAGTTGATGGCTTTCGGTAGGGTCTTCTCGGGGTTGCGGGTTTCGGCGGCGGCGGTGCCGATCAGTTCGGTGCCGGCAAATGAGAAGATCGCCATCTGGAAACCGGCAAAGAAACCGAACAGGCCGTTGGGGAAGGCCGCTTGTTTATCCAGCAGGTGGTTCAGCGAAGCAGTAACACCGCTGGGTGAGACAAAGGAGCTGGCAATCAGCACCATGCTGACGCCAATCAGGGTGATGACGGCAATGATCTTGATGATCGCGAACCAGAACTCCACTTCACCAAAAAGCCTGACCGTCAGCACATTCAAGGCGAACAGGGTCATCAGCATACCGATGGCCGGTATCCAGGCGGGTACATCGGGGAACCAATACTGAAAAAATCCGCCGACCACGACAGCATCGCCTATCACCGCCACGCTCCAGCTCAGCCAATACGACCAGCCAAGAAAGAATGCCGCGCGCGGGCCGAGGTAGGCACCGGCAAAATCCGCGAAAGTCTTGAAGTTCAAGTTGGAGAGCAGCATTTCGCCCATGGCACGCATGACGAAATAAACGAACAGACCGATGATCATGTAGATGAGGATGATCGACGTGCCCGAGAGGGCGATGATCTTCCCGGAACCCATGAACAAACCGGTACCGATGGCGCCTCCCATGGCCATTAACTGAATGTGACGATTGCTGAGGGTGCGCTGCAGCGCAGGCTGTTCAATCAGCCCTGATGGAGTCGATTTCATTACAAAACCTCTTGATTTTATGTTTTTGAGTTTTGGCAGAAAAGTGGTGTCTTGCGTATTTGTTAGAGATGCAACGGCTACTGACGGTGGTTGTTTTTGCAGAGCGAGATTTGCCGCGTACCCACAGTGGTGCGTAGCCCCTTGGCACTTTGCTCAGGGGCATCACTTATGGTTTTTTCAACTCACTGTGCGCAGGCGTGAGGGGATGATTGCTGGCTGCTGATCCAGGATCTGGTAGAGGTCTTTTATGTTGGCAGGCCTCGGCACCAAGTGGATGTGCTCACCGATTGCATGCTCCTGCGCCAGGTCTAGCACGTAGCGCAATGACGAAAAGTCTTCGAGGGCAAAGCCCACCGAATCGAACACGGTGACCTGCGCGTCGTTCTCGCGGCCCTTGATTTCGCCCTGAACAATCCGGAAAAACTCGACGACGGGAAAGTCGGCTTCCAATTGCTGGATGTCACCTTCAATCCGGGTCTGAGGTTCAAATTCAACGATGACCCGAGCATTGCGCAAGATATCGGCGTGCAGCTCGGTTTTCCCCGGACAGTCACCCCCTACGGCATTGATATGCATGCCGGGTTCGATCATCTCGGGCGTCAGGATCGTTGCGTAGGCTTTATCTGCAGTGACCGTGGTGACGATGTCTGCGCCCTTGACCGCTTCTTGCACAGAGCCGGCCAGGGTCACCTCAAGATCCGGGAACGCGGCCAGGTTGCGCTTCAACTTAAGCGAGGCGTCACGATCGATATCGAATATGCGCAGTTCCTTGATCGATAGCATTTCGTGGAAGGCGAGGGCCTGAAATTCGCTTTGGGCGCCATTGCCGATGATTGCCATGATGCGGGCATCCGGGCGCGCCAAGGACTTCGCGACCAAGGCGGAGGTCGCCGCAGTGCGCACAGCGGTGGTCAGCGTCAGTTCACTGAGCAGGGTTGGATAGCCGCTGTGGACATCGGCCAGGACACCGAAGGCCATGACCGTCAGCAAGTTGCTTTGACCGTTGTCCGGATGGCCATTGACGTATTTGAACGAGTACTGCTGGCCATCGTCGGTCGGCATCAACTCGATCACACCCTTGGCCGAATGATTGGCGGTGCGAGGCGACTTATCAAACTGCGCCCAACGTGAATAATCAGCTTCGATGTAATCCGCCATTTCGCGGATTGCGCGACGGATGCCCACCGTGGCGAACAGGCGTGCGGCATGATCGACGTCTATGAAAAGAGTCATGTTTTTATTCTCCGGTTCAGTAGTAATAACGTTGCGGGGCAGGGGACGGCTCAGCTGCGTTTGCTCTCGAAACCATGCAGCACATTGACCGCATTGATTCCGATTTCATCGACCATGTAGCCGCCTTCCATTACGAACAGAGTGGGGCAGCCCACACCCGCTATCAGCTCGCCGATGCCGATGAAATCTTCGCTTTCCAGCAGGAAGTGGCTGATGGGGTCGTCCTTGAACGTGTCGACGCCGAGCGAAATAACCAGCACTTCAGGGGCGAATTGCTGGAGTTTCCTGCAGGCGTGGAGCAGGGCATTGCGATAGCTTTCCCAGGTGGTATTTTTCGGCAACGGGTAGTTGAGGTTGTAACCTTCGCCATGGCCGGCGCCGACTTCGTGACTGAAACCTGAGTAGTACGGATAAGACACCGCAGGTTCGCCGTGCAGCGACACGAACATGACGTCACTGCGTTCGTAGAAGATGTTCTGGGTGCCGTTGCCATGATGGAAGTCGACGTCGAGTACTGCGACACGTTTCGCGCCTTGAGTGATGGCCTGTTGTGCGGCAATGGCGGCGTTATTGAGATAGCAATAACCCCCCATGTATTCACGCGCTGCGTGATGGCCGGGCGGACGGCACAGGGCGAAGGCACTGTCGTGGCCTTCATCGATCAGCGCCAGGCCGGTGAGGGCGATGTCTGCGCTGGTCTTTACGGCGTGCCATGTGGTCGCGGTAATCGGAGAACCGGCATCCATGGCGAAGAAGCCGAGCCTTCCGTCGATGAACGTCGGGACTTGATCGTTGGACAAATCGCGCACTGGCCATACCAGCGGCAAGGCATCGTGGGTACGCCCGGTCGCACACCATTCTGACCATGCGCTTTCAAGAAAGCTGACGTAGCGCTCGCTGTGCGCATTGACGTAACACGACCGGTCAAATGCCCGTGGTTCGACGATCTGGCCAAGGCCTACCTGCTTGACTCGATCATGTACGGTATCGGCCCGGCTGGGCTGTTCGAACGACGGCTTGAGCACGCCGTCCTTCAATTCGGTGCCGTGGTGCAAACGGTGGGAATCACTGAAAACTGTAAACATTCTGCGCATCCGTTAATGTGAGCCTGTGCAAATATTCTGTTCTGGACTGGATGCGCTTTCTTTGCTTTATATTCGTGGCTTGTTAGATTTTTCGGGCGTTTTTACTCAGGATTGGCGAAATGCAGAAAAAATCATCCAAACGCATCAGCCTCGACGAGACGGACCTGGCGATACTCACATTGCTGCAAGAGGATGCGAGCATTTCCAACGCCGAGCTCAGTGAACGCCTGTCGTTAAGCCTCACGCCTTGCTGGCGCCGGCGTAAGAGAATGGAGGAAGCGGGCGTGATCAAGGGCTATCAGGCCAACCTTGATCGACGCATGCTGGGGCTGGATATCATGGCGTTCGTGCACATCCGTTTTTCCACCCACGCCGATCACGCTCCCGACGCCTTCGAGGCGGTGATTGCGCAACTGCCTGAAGTGCTGTCCTGTCACAAGATCACCGGGGATGCCGATTACGTGCTGCAAGTGTTGGCAGAGGATCTTGATAGCTACAGTGACTTTATCGAGCAGGTGCTCAGGCGCCAGGTGGGCATTGCATCCATTCAGTCGAGCCTGGCGTTGCGCGAGGTCAAGACCAGTAGCCGTATTGCGATACCCAAATCGAGCAAGGAGTGAGTGGGGTGACGATTTTCTTCTGCACAACTTTTACACTTAACGGCTCCCCACCCTCGAAGGAACGTTCCCGGTGAATGTCAACGACGCCAGTTTCGAAGAACTGCTCAACGCTTTACATGACGGCGTCTACATCACTGATGGCGACGGCAAGACGCTGAAAGTCAATCAAGCCTATGAGCGCCTGAGCGGACTCAGTGGTGGCGATCTCATCGGTCGACCTATGCAGGAGCTGGTGAAGGAGGGCGTTATCTCGCAATCGGCCACGCTGCGGGTATTGCAGGGAGGTCGGCCTGTGTCGGTGATGCAGAGCCTGAGCCAGGGCAAGAAATTGCTCGTCAGCGCCACGCCGATTCTCGACGCTGAAAACCGGATTTCATATGTTGTCAGTACCGTACGCGACATGACAGAACTGCTGCGCATGAAACACGAGCGCGATGAGTTGCAACAGCTTAAGCAACTGCGCAGCAGCACCGCCAAACTTCATGCTGGCCAACGAGACAAACTCCTGAGTTCTCCGCTTATGGCCGATCAGGAGGTTTCCGGCCGTGTCTTCTCGCTGGCCCGGCAGGTAGCCAGCAGTTCGGTGAAGGTTTTGCTCCAGGGCGAAACCGGCGTCGGGAAGACCCTCGTAGCGCAATTCATCCACAACGCCAGCCCGCGTGCCAGTGAGCCATTTCTCGCCCTCAACTGCGGTGCGCTGCCCGAGAATCTGATCGAAGCCGAGTTGTTTGGCTATGCACCCGGTGCGTTCACAGGTGCAGGTCCCAAAGGCAAGCGTGGCCTGCTGGAGCTGGCGCATCACGGAACATTGTTTCTCGATGAAATTGGTGATTTGCCGCTGCCGGTGCAGGTCAAGTTACTCAAGGTCATCGAAGAAAATCGCTTCATTCCGGTCGGGGGCCTGGAGCTGAAGGAGGTCGATGTACGCATCATCAGCGCCACCCACCACGACCTCAAAAAGCTGGTGGCAGAAGGTCGTTTTCGGGCTGATCTGTATTACCGGCTCAACGTGGTGCCGATCAACATTCCGGCACTGCGCGAGCGCCGGGAGGAGATTGCTCCGCTGCTGCATTACTACCTGGACAGATTCAATGTCCGTTATGAACGCCAGGTGCAATGGGGGCTCGAAGCCCTTGATCTGATGTGCGACTACGACTGGCCTGGCAACATCCGTGAGCTGATCAACATAGTCGAGCGCCTGGTGGTGACCAATCAGACAGGGACTATTGAGGCGCTTGATATGCCTGAGGAGATCCTTAACCTCAATCCACTGAATACCAATGACACCGGCTTGCCGCTGCGCAAGGTATTGGAAAACGCCGAGCGCAATGCGATTCGTGCCGCGCTGCGTGCGCACAAGACCACGCGCCTTGCAGCCAAGGCCTTGGGCGTGAGTCAGGCGACCGTGGTGCAGAAAATGAAACGCTGGGAACATTCTGATTAGGATTCTAATCAGCCCCGATTAAATCGATCAGAAAACTAATCGGGACTGACCGGTAAAAAACCTCCTTCTTTCGTGTGAATCGCGTAAAGGCCCACGCCACGGGGCTTTGCGGGTATTGGCACGTCTTTCGCTAACTCGTATGGCACGTCTTCCAATAAAACAACATCAACTGGACGAGCCCGATGAACATCTCTGCTTTCAAAATCGCGAACAAATTGATCACTGGACAAGGCGCTATCGAGCAGCTTTCAGCTGAACTGACTCGCCTGGATGTCCAAAACCCGCTGATCGTCACCGACGTCATTCTGTTGAAGTCCGGCACTGTTGATCTGGCGCTGGCGCAACTGGGCGGTCGCCGTTACGGCATCTTCGATCAAGTCAAACCTGAGCCGGAAATTGCCATCGTCGAGGACTGCACCCGCGCTTATCGCGAGGGCAGCCACGACGGCTTGATTGCTGTGGGCGGTGGTAGTGCTATCGATATCGCCAAGGGCGTCGCGGCGTATGCCGGTCATGGAGGTACGCTGACCGAACTGTTTGGTGTCGACCTAGTGAAACGTAAAGGCCCTGCGTTGATTGCTATCCCAACGACCGCTGGCACGGGTTCGGAGGTTACCAACGTAGCGATTTTTTCTGACAAGCAAGCGCAATTGAAGAAAGGTATTGTCAGCGACTACCTACTACCCGACGTGGCGCTGGTTTGCCCGACCATGACACTGACCTGCCCACGCAGTGTGACGGCAGCCAGTGGTGTCGACGCGCTGGTGCATGCGGTCGAGTCCTATCTTTCGCTCAACGCTTCGCTAATCACGGATGCCATCGCGTTGGGCGCTATCAAACTGATTGCCAAGGCGCTGCCGAAGGCTTATGCCAATCCATCCAACCTGCAAGCTCGGGAGGACATGGCCACTGGCAGCCTGATGGCCGGCATGGCATTTGGCAACGCAGGGGTAGGCGCAGTGCATGCGCTCGCATACCCCTTGGGCGGGCGTTTCAATATTGCCCACGGTGTCAGCAACGCCTTGCTGCTGCCGTACGTGATGGCATGGAACAAGACCGCCTGTGTCGAGCGTTTCCGTGATATCGCCGAAGCCATGGGCGTGCGTGTCGCGCACCTGAGCGACAAGGATGCCGCGGATCAGGCTGTCAAAGCCATGGCAGATCTATGCGCCACTGTGGATATTCCATCCGGTATGCGCAGTTTCAACGTGCCTGAAGATGCCATCCCGGCAATGGCCGAGGAGGCCAGCCAGATCGACCGCTTGATGCGCAACAACCCGCGCAAGCTGACAGCCGCTGATGTCGAGAAAATCTATCGCGCCGCCTATTGATCCCGATAAGCCACGACTCCCGTCCTGCGGGTCCGTGCGCCCGCCATTACAAGACCAATAAAACAGGTGAACTCAATGTCCGACACTACTGTGCAGCGGAGCGAAAGCCCGTACATCCCGCTGGGTCCTTTCAAAGTTCGGTTGCCGTTTATTCACTACAAGATAGAAATCCCGGACTACCTCCAAGGCTTGCTGATGTGTGCCGTGGATCTGGCCGCCATTCCGCTGATGACCGAATTGCTCGGCATGCCATTTGAGGTCGCGCTTGCCGTCGTGATGCTCAACGGCTTGCTTTACCTCGCGCACCATTTGCTCGGTGACCCGACCGTGCCTGGCTGGATCACCCCGGCGGTGCCGCTGTTGATGGCTTACTGCGCTCAGTTCCCAATGGGCCCGGAGCGTGTCCATGCCCTGATTGCTTTCCAATTGATGCTGGGGATCTTTTCAATTGCCCTGGGGGCGACTGGAATGGCGAAGAAGGTGGTGGAATATGTGCCCTCGGCGATCAAATCCGGGATTATCGTCGGTGCCGGCTTGAGTGCGGTGATCGCGGTGTTCCAGGTTGGCGGCAAATTCAATGTGCTGCCCTGGACCATTTCCATTGCGGTCGGCATTGCCTTCTATTTGATCTTCTCCCAGCACTTCAACGAGCTCAAGCAGCGCAACCGCTTCTGGTGGAACTTCGCCAAGCTCGGCATTTTGCCGATCATTCTTTTGGCAGTGGTGATTGCACCGTTGTTTGGTGAAGCGTCGTGGCCAACTATTCAGTGGGGCATCAGCAAACCGGATTTTTCCGGTCTGTGGAGCAACTACACCGTGTTCGGTCTGGGCATGCCGCCGCTCTCCATGTTCATCTCCGCTCTGCCGACCATGTTGGCGGCGTACATCATTGTTTTCGGCGATGTGCTCAGTGCGAAATCGCTCCTCGATGAAGCTGAAACCGTGCGCACGGATGAAGTCGTCGACTACAACGCCGATCGTGCTCACCTGATCTTCGGCGCGCGAAACGCATTCATGAGCATCTTTGGCCCGGATGTCGCCATGTGCGGCCCAAAATGGGCGGCGATGCTGGTGGTGGTGATCGAACGTTTCAAAGGTGGGCCGAAGGCGATGAAATCGATCATCGGCGGTGTCGGGTCGTTCCGTTGGGGGACCAACACCGGTCTGCTGTTGTTGCCCGTAGTGACTCTGGTGCAGCCGATTCTCGGTGTTGCTCTGTCGCTGACCTTGCTGATCCAGGGTTATGTGAGTGTGCGTCTGGGCATCCTTGAAGCGCGTAGCCAGCGCGACCTGGGTATCGCCGGCGTGATCGGCGCGGTACTGGCAATCAAAGGTGCTAGCTGGGCATTCGGAATTGGCGTTGTGTTGTGCTTGCTGATCTACGGCAAAAACTTCTTCAAGGGCGAGGTGGATGGGACATTTGCCAAGGACTTGAAGATAACGCCTACCAAACCAGCCAAAGCTGCTGGGGCGGCCACGGCTATTAATAAGCAGGGAGTAGAAGAGGTTATGGCTGATTGATCGGTCTAATCGCTCAATAGCGTGATTGCCCGTCTAAAGACGCTTGGTCATTGAGCGCGCCATTTTATTCGATATTTTGTATGTCCTGACTGATACGGATACAAGGCACATTTGTTGTGCGCCTTAATCACCACTGCAACTAAGAAAAGGAAAAATCATGAATACTGCAGTTCCTACAATGGAAGATTTATTGAAGAATACTCCTTCTAACTGGGGCAGATGGGGAGCGGAAGACGAAGTAGGCTCTCTGAATTACCTGACGGCGCAAGAAGTCATGCGTGGGGTTGCACACATTAAGACGGGAAGCGTATTTACCTTACAACGAATGATCGGTAATCCTGCAGGCGACCCAGTTTGGCCAGGCCGTACCCCAGCAGAACGTACGATGGTTCTCGATGAATCAAGTTGGGACAATGATCATGGTCCTTGTTATCCCGGGGGCCTGCACTACGCGGATGACAAGATCGACGCGTTCCTGCAAGGGTCCACGCAATATGATGCGCTTGGCCACCTCTGGTACGGCGGAAAAATATGGAACGGGTACGATGCGCGAACAACTGTGGGCGGCCTCGACAAGGCCAGTGTTGCACCTATCGGCGAACGAGGAGTAGTCGGGCGTGGAGTGTTACTGGATATGGCTCGGCATCGTGGTAAGCGCATGCTGGATAAAGGTGAGACATTCACTCATATAGATCTTGAGGCATGCGCAGAGGCTCAGGGCCATACCATCGAGCCGCACGACATTCTGATTATCAGGACTAATTTTCTTCAAGCGTTCTATGAACAGGGCGAGGCGTTTTATGACGGTTTCTGCGAACCAGGCCTTACGTATTCGGAGGAGCTTGTTGAATGGTTCCATAATAAGGAAATTCCAAATCTTGTCACCGACACCATCGCCAATGAAGTAACGACAGACCCAGTATCAGGAGTGGCGCTGCCTTTGCACTGTGCTTTGATGCGTAATCTCGGTATCGCCTTTACAGAGATTTGCGATTTGGAGAAGCTGGCTGAAAGTTGCGCCAAAGATAGGCAGTATACTTTTCTTTATGTGGCCGCACCGCTTAAAGTGCATCGCGCTACCGGATCACCGGTTAACCCAGTAGTAATCAAATAGTCATTTATGCAGGGGCAGGTTTACTCCTGCCTCAGCATAAATTAAGCACACTGCTTTAAGCCGTTTGCATCAAAGGATGCTCAGCGTAGGCGGGGAGGAGGGTAACTCCGACGAGGCACAACAATGGTTGTTGAGAGTGGCTGTTGCCTTTACGCCAAGCATTAGCCACTGGCGAAATAAACGGCTCATGGGGGCATGAAACCAAGCTGATTTCCCCGCAGTTCGGCCGCCCTTACGTCAAGGGCAACCAGCTTGGTTTCCTCTTGAAGTTCGGGGTCAGGCTACCACCTCTATCCGGCGAGCATTGTCGCCTAAGGAAACTCTGAAAAAGACTTCCATCTCTGGTGAAATACCCATTTCTACCGTTCGATTCGTGTCAGCTGGGTATACGGCGCAGGCTTCGCGCCCATTGGGGTTTGCTCAGAAACTGCTAGGATTGCGCCAGGATCAATTGATTTTCACAAGGAGTGTTTGTTGTGCATCTTCCAGATATGAATCTGCTGGTGGCCCTGGATGCGCTGCTGGACGAGGGCAGTGTGGTCGGTGCCGCCCGGCGCATGAGCTTGAGTCCCGCGGCCATGAGCCGGACCTTGACCCGGATACGTAGCGCAGTCGGTGACCCGATTCTGGTGCGCGCCGGGCGTGGCCTGGTGCCGACACCCAAGGCGCTGGCATTACGGGTTCAGGTGCGCAGCTTGGTCGAGCAAGCGGCGCAGGTGTTCCTTTCGGGTGACGAGGTCGATCTCACGACGCTGGAACGCTGCTACAACTTGCGGGCGAATGATGTATTTGTCGCAGCCTTTGGTGCGCAGTTGCTGGAAATCATGCGCAAAAAGGCCCCACGTACCGTGTTGCGCTTCGTGCCGGAAGGCGAGGGTGAGGATGACGCGTTGCGCGAAGGGCGGATCGATCTTTATATCAGTGCGACGCGCAATCTTGGGCCGGAAATCAAAGTCCAGAGCCTGTTCACCACGACCTTTGTCGGCCTGGCCCGGGTGGATCACCCAATCTTTCAGGAAGAAATCACGCCCAAACGTTTCGCCTCCTATGCGCAGGTCAGCGTGTCGCGACGCGGGCGTGCAACCGGGCCGATCGATACCGCTTTGGCCGGGATGGGCTTGCAGCGGCGTGTCGCGTTGATCACCCCGAGCTTTCACTCGGCGATGTTCGCCTTGCCCGACTCCGACCTGTTGCTGCCGCTGCCGGAGCATGTGTTGTGGAGCGTCTCGCGGCTGGGGTTGCCGTTGCGTTCGTTCCGTATCCCTATGGCGCTGGAGACGGTGGTGATCATGCAGGCCTGGCATCCACGCTTTGATAACGACTCGGCCCATCGCTGGCTGCGCCAGACGCTGAAAGAGAGCTGCGCCCAGTACTCCTCGCCACGGGTTTGAAGCAACCAAGCAGCTGCCGAAGGGCAATTTGGAGCTGGAGAGTTTCTGTGCACTGATACGTGCGTTGGGTGCAACTTAAAGCTTCCCATATGTCAGTTTTCGGAACTATTGCGTCTTCATAAACTATCCAGGTAAATCCTTTACTTGGAGTCATGACGCAATGTGCCTTGTGTTGTTTTCTATCTTTCGGGGCGCTGGCCGACGGGTGACCCCGTGAGTTCGCTTGCAGCCTCTACTGTTATGGCCCCGGCGCCGGAGGTGGCGAAACCCGCACCGGCCGCTGCGCCAGTGTTTGGCCTGCGTATTGTGATCGGGCTGGTCGGGGTGCTGATTGCCGTATTGGTGGCCGGTCTCAACGAGATGGTCGCCAAAGTGGCCATGCCTGACATTCGTGGCGCGCTGTATATCGGCGCGGATGAAGGTACCTGGTTGATCGCTACTTACGCTGCCACCTCAGTCTCGGCCATGGCGTTTGCGCCCTGGTGTTCAGTCACCTTCTCCCTGCGTCGCTTCACGCTCAGCGCGATCGGTGCGTTTACCCTGCTTGGGATTCTCTGCCCGTTCGCTCCGAACCTCGAAAGCCTGATGGTGTTACGAACTTTGCAGGGGCTGGCAGGGGGCAGTCTGCCGCCGATGCTGATGACCGTCGCGCTGCGTTTCCTCCCGCCCGGCGTCAAGCTTTACGGGCTGGCAAGTTACGCGTTGACTGCCACCTTCGGCCCGAGCCTGGGGACTCCGTTAGCCGCGTTGTGGACCGAATACGTCGGTTGGCAATGGGCGTTCTGGCAGATTGTCCCACCCTGCTTGTTGGCGATGGTCGCGGTTGCATATGGCTTGCCGCAGGACCCTATGCGCTTTGAGCGTTTCAAACAGTTTGACTGGCGTGGTCTGTTGCTCGGTTTCCCGGCGATTTGTGCGCTGGTGATTGGTCTGTCCCAGGGCAATCGTCTGGACTGGTTCGAGTCCACGCTGATTTGCTGGCTGCTTGGTGGCGGTATGGTGCTGTTGGTGTTGTTCTTCATTAATGAATGGTCGCACCCGCTACCGTTCTTCAAATTGCAGATGCTGACCAACCTGAACCTGTCGCACGCGTTGCTAACCCTCGGCGGGGTACTGATCGTATTGCTGGCGGTGATCATCATCCCTTCCAGCTACTTGGCTCAGGTGCAGGGTTATCGCCCGGTACAAACTGCGCCCGTATTGCTGATGGTGGCCTTGCCGCAGTTGCTGGCGTTACCGCTGGTGGCGGCCTTGTGCAACATCCGTCGGGTCGACTGCCGATGGGTTCTGGCTATCGGTCTTGGATTGCTGGCGCTGGCCTGTGCTGGCGGCACGCAAATCACTTCCGAGTGGATTCGTGACAACTTCTACATCTTGCAGCTGTTCCAGGTGTTTGGTCAGCCGATGGCGGTGATCCCGTTGCTGATGCTCGCTACCGGTGGCCTGGCGCCGCAAGACGGCCCGTTCGCTTCCGCCTGGTTCAACACCGTCAAAGGTTTTTCGGCAGTCCTTGCTACCGGCGTGCTGGATGTGCTGACCACGGCGCGGCTGCATTTCCACTCAACCATGCTGGTCGATCGCCTGGGCAACTCGCCTCTGGCAGACAGCGACGCTGAAGGGCTTGCCTATCGCATCCACGAACAGGCGGTCGTACTGACATCTTCGGACTTGTACTACTGCATGGCGTTGCTGGCACTGGCCTTGATTCTGTTGATCCCGTTGATGCCTTCCCGGATTTATCCACCTCGTGCGCTGGCATAGAGCTCCATTCAGAGAGAAAGTCGTTATGACTACGAGTAAAAACCAGAAAATAGCTTTGTACACGGTTGCCTTGGTTGCTCTTGGCGGGGTCATCTACCTGGCAGCGCCGCGCCTGTTTGGTTCCGGCTCGCTGCAAACCACTAACGATGCGTTTATCACGGCGGACTACACGTTGGTGGCGCCGAAGGTTTCGGGCTTTATTAGTCAGGTGCTGGTGGAGGACAACCAGCCGGTGAAGGCCGGTCAATTGCTGGTGGTAATCGATGATCGTGACTATCAGGCGGCGCTCCAGGCGGCCGAGGCACAGTCACTGGTTTCGCAGGCCCAGTTTCAAAACGCGCAAGCCACGCTGGAACGCCAGTCATCATTGATCGCTCAGGCGCAGGCCATGGTGGCTGCCGACAAAGCTGAGCAAGCATTCGCGGAGCACGAACTGACGCGTTACAACCATCTCGCAGGCCAGGGCGCCGGCACCGTGCAAAATGCTCAGCAGGCCCGCAGCCGGGTAGATCAAGCCAGCGCCCGCCTGGCCAACTCGACCGCTGCCTTGGCCGCTTCGCGCAAGCAGGTGGATATCCTCAAGGCCCAGCTCGACAGTGCCGACGGAGGCCATAAACATGCGTTGGCATCTTTGGAGCGGGCCCGTTTTGATCTGTCTTACACTCGTCTTGTGGCACCGATAGATGGTGTAGTCGGTGAACGTGCGGCGCGTGTCGGGGCCTATGTCAATCCCGGCGCGAAGATCATGGCGATTGTTCCTCTGGATCGGGCCTATGTGGTTGGCAACTTCCAGGAAACCCAGTTGACGCATGTGCAGCCAGGACAGCCCGTGAAGATCCGCGTCGACACCTTCAGTGGCGAGAGCCTCACCGGTCGGGTCGATAGTATTGCGCCGGCGACCGGGGTGACCTTTGCTTCGGTCAGACCGGACAATGCGACGGGCAACTTCACCAAAGTCGTGCAGCGGATACCGGTGAAGATTGCGCTGGATGCCGATCAACCGTTGGCGAACCGCCTGCGTGTGGGCATGTCGGTGGAAGCCAGTATCGAGACGCAGGACCCGCAGGGCAACGACGCACGTAAAGAGGTCACCCTTCGATGAGTCGGACTTTCCCTGTTCAGCCATTATTGTTGTCGAGCGTGTTGATGCTCTCGGCTTGCAGCGTTGGTCCGGACTTTCAGAAGCCTCAGGGGCCAGGCAACGCAAAGTGGTCCGTGCTGCAAGGCCAGGCTGCCGCCAGTCGCCCAGAGCCTTGGCCGGTGGAAGAACGCTGGTGGGACCTCTTTCACGACACGCAGTTGTCTGCCCTGGTTCGCCGTGTTGTCACCAGCAGCCTCGATATAAAAATCGCCAGTGCTCGTCTGCAGCAGAGTCGAGCGGCGCGGCAGACCATCGCCGCCGATCAATATCCGAGCCTTGATGCCGGTATCGGCTATGAGCGGGCACGCAATAGCAGCAAGGGTCTGAGCGATCCTTCGGACAAGGGCGTCAAGTCTGCCTTCAATCTTTGGGAGGGCGATTTCACCGCTGCCTGGGAGCTAGACTTGTGGGGTCGGGTCCAGCGCGAAGTGGAAGCGGCCGATGCATCGGTCGAGGTGGCTGAGAACGACCGGCGCATGGTCCTGCTGTCGATTCTTGCCGAGACCGCTCGCGATTACATTCAGCTGCGCGGCGTGCAGAGCACTCTAGCGGTCACTCGCGAGAACCTTGATGTTTCCCGGCACAGCCTAAAGCTGTCGCAGATGCGTTTGGCGGATGGCATCGCGACCAATCTGGATGTGGCTGAAGCCGCTGCGCAGGTCGCCGCCGTCGAAGCTCGCTTACCGTCGCTCGAACAGCGTCAGGCACAGTTGATCAATGCTTTGAGCCTGCTGTTGGCCGAGCCACCAAGAGCCTTGCAGGCCGAACTGGAACAACCGGCGCAAGTACCGCAAACCCCACAACACTTCGCAATTGGCTTGCCGTCGGAGCTAGCCGAGCGGCGCCCGGATGTTCGTCAGGCCGAAGCCCGTCTGCATGCCGCGACGGCTGGGATCGGAGTGGCCAAGGGTGATTTCTATCCGCGCATTCGTCTGTCCGGCAACGTTGGTTTCCAGTCGATGCAGCTATCGGATTTCGGATCCTGGGGCTCGCGCCAATTTGCTATCGGCCCACAGTTGAGCTTGCCGATTTTCGAGGGTGGACGTTTGCGTGGGATGGTCAAGTTGCGCGAGGCGCAGCAACAGGAAGCGGCGCTCGATTACCAACAGGTGGTATTGCGGGCCTGGCATGAAATTGATGATGTGCTGAGCGTGTACAACGCCAGCCAACTGCGACGTGACCGACTGGCCGAAGCGGTGCGGCAGAACCGGATTGCGCTGGAAACTGCGCAAAGCCAGTACGTCGAAGGGGCGGTGGATTTTCTCAACGTGCTGACGGTTCAGAGCGCCTTGTTGGCCAATCAGGAGCAACTGGTGGAAAGCTCGACCACGGTCTCGTTGGCCATGGTTGGGCTATATAAATCACTAGGTGGCGGCTGGCAGTCGATTTATCCGCTGGCAACGGCTGATGCCGGTACCACTGATTGAGGCGCCAGGCTTTTCGAATCAATTACGGCGGACCTTGAGTCCGCCTTTTATGTCGTTACATCATCCATCGGAGAAAGTAAGCATGAACATATCGTTGCATGGAAAGCGCGCGATCGTCAGTGGTTCCACGGCCGGTATTGGTCTGGCTATTGCTTTCGGTCTGGCCGAGGCGGGTGCTGAAGTGGTCATCAACGGGCGCAGCGAGGAGAGGGTGGGCAAGGCTATCGAGCACATCCTGAGGCGACTGCCGGGTGCTCGGCTGATCGGTCTTGCAGCCGATCTGGGAACAGTGGAAGGCGCGCAGGAACTGTTCTCCAAAGTCTTGAATGCCGACATCCTGGTGAACAACCTGGGGATCTTCGAGCCCAAGGGTTTCTTTGATATTACCGATGCCGACTGGCAGCGTTTTTTCGACGTCAACGTGATGAGCGCAGTGCGTCTGTCACGTCACTATGCGCCGGCCATGGCTGAACGTGGCTGGGGTCGGGTGTTGTTCCTGTCCAGTGAATCGGCGTTGCAGATTCCGGCTGAAATGGTCCATTACGGCACCACCAAGACTGCGCTGCTGGCAATCTCTCGTGGTCTGGCGGAAACGCTGGCCGGCACCGGTGTGACGGTCAACGCGGTACTGCCGGGGCCAACGCGTTCTGAAGGTGTCGGCGGTTTCTTCGCGCAGATGGCCGAAGAACAAGGCGTGCCGTCTGAGCAGCTGGAGAAGAGCTTCATCGCGCAACATCGCGCAAGCTCGCTGATCAAGCGTTTGGCGACGACCGAAGAAGTGGCGAATCTGGTGGTCTATCTGGCGTCGCTTCAAGCCAGCGCAACCACCGGTGCGGCGATGCGTGTCGATGGTGGCGTGGTTCGCTCCATCGCCTGATGCAGAGGGTGACCGTTGAAGGTCGCTGGAGGCAAGAGGGCATGGGCGGTGACCAGAGGCTGATGGATGCTGGTTTTCAAAAACCATGCTTTGGGATCAGGTTGGAATTGGGTAGAACCTGGCAGGCTCAGAGTCGAGCAGTGTGGTTTGTCCCGGAGCTGGTTGCTCATGGCACCTCCTAACAGCCTCAATTGTGAGGCCCGGAGGTCTCAAGGGAAGCGGGGCCTGAATAACGCAGTCGAAAATACAAATACGATCAGGCCGTGGGCGCTTGGGCGTTCTAACTGGCTCTTCGCTGGATCACTGCGCAGTGGTAAACGGGCGGCGGCGATCATGATCCTGAACCAGTCGGCACGCATGAGCGGGCATGATCCGTACGCGTACCTCAAGGATGTACTGACGCGGTTGCCGACGCAGAAGGCCAGTGAGATCGAACTGTTGCAGCCGCATCAGTGGATGCCGTGCTGACCTGCGTCCGTACGCTTACCAACAAAGGCCGCGCTAGGCTCATGAAAGCGAAGGATTTGCTGAGGGAAGGGGAGCTCAGCATCGAGAACATTGTCGAGGGGCTTGGGTTCAGTAATAGTGCTAGCCTGCGCTGTGCTTTTAGACGTTGGTTGGGGCATTCGCCGAAGACTCAGGAGTTAGTGGCACATACATGGATCGACCAAGACGCATCACACTGGTTCCGTAGGGAAATAGGAAGTAAGCATGACGCTGATAATTACAGTTGCATCACCACTGTTTGTTATCCAAGCTGGGGATCGTCTTTTAACGACTCAGGCTGATGGTAAGACTCAACAATTTGATGATAAGTCAAATAAGAATCTGATTTATGAAGCCAGTGATGGCATTTTAACGATTAGCTATTGTGGCGCTGCATTTATGCGGGGTAAGCCAACAGATGAGTGGATCGCAGAGCAGCTCGATACTCGTATAAGAATCCCAACGGACGGGTCTGATCCTTGGGCTATGCAACTGGGCGGCTTAGGTGAGCAAAAGCAACTTCACTTTGATGGAGTCATAAAACGGATCAAGGAGAAGTTGACTAGAATTTCTCAAGGCGAATTGTTGAGCTCAGGGTTGACGATTGTGATTGCCGGGTGGAAGCGCAAACGCGATAAGTGGAAGCGGGTGCTGATTGAAATTAGCCGGAGTCGTAGTTCTTTGAAACTTTCTAATCCTGTCGGTTTCAAAGAACGCCCTGGCATAAAGGGAAATTGCGGTATCGACATGGTTGGTTCTGGTTGCCGCCCTGAAACCGAAGCTTTTTTTGACGCCGAGTGGAAAGCAATCCACGAAAGACAAGGGCTTCCTGATCTCAGTGCTTATGAACAATATGTATCGGACGTAAGAGATGCAATGGTGGCCACTATTAAGTTTGCCTCTACTATTGAGAAAACAGTGGGGGCTAACGTACATACGGCAACCATATACGGGCCTGAATACCAGTCTCATATGTGCTGTGAAACTCATTTTTTCAGCGATATGCCCCATCCAGCAGTGATCGAAACCCCAACAAGAATTGTGTCTGTGGCTGATGCTGGTGTTACGGGATGGGTGCTGTTTCCCGATATAGTCAAAGCTCCGGCATATCTGGTTGGTACAGAGCATACTCAGGGGCGCTTTACCATATTGCGTTCTAACGGTTCACCTTCTCAGGCTGGTGTTCACCATTTTCAACAGACCGTTCCGAGGCGTAGGGCGTGAGGGGCCTGTATGACCGAGCACCTATTTGAACCCTCGACGTCGGCCAGAAGCGGACTTCTAAAATTTCAGCCAAAAAGACATGCGCTCAGGGAATGAATGCTGGAGGGCTGAAATTTGCTGAGTATGAGGCGAGAGGGCTCGCCAGATAGAGGTGTCTGATGACCAAACCTTCCGGCATACGTGCAGCCCTCGGACGCGAAATCACTTAAAGCATTGTGGTGACACGTAAACATCTCGTTTAACATAATATACATTATGTGTACTAACAGATATTCCCACGGCCCCCGTTGATGGCTGAATTTGAAGCCAGTCCCATCCTCTGAATACCGTACTGTGAAGTCGCCGATATTCTTCAACGCTCCCAAAACCCACACAACGTACTAAGGTTTAAATCGCCTGCTGAATCGGCGCGATTTCCTACGCGCAGCCACCGTGCGACAAACAAGGAAGGAACGAACAGTATGAGTGCCAGATCGGACCCTGGCGGTGACGGCATCGTCCTGACACTGGGAGCCACCGAAAGCGTCGACAGCGTGGCCTACGCTTACGGGCATGCACGCTCGACACTCTGGGATCACCCACGCAATGCCGATCTGCGCCATCAACACCCGGACGGAACGACGCTTGCGACGGGTGATTTATTGTTCGTGCCCCCGCGTACGACAGCGACCTTCGAACAGAACGCTACCGGGCGAAGGCACACTTTCCGCGTGCTGAACACGCCGGCCATGCTCAGGTTTCGTCCTTATGCACTCGCCGGCCAAGGCCTGGCGCGCCACTTCGAAGTATTGCGTGGCGACACGCTGCTGGGGCGTGGCACGGCCGAAGCGAACGGCGATATCGTCTGGCCGCTTGAGCCAACCGCCGATGACATCACCGTACGCGTAACCTTTGACGGCTTCTTGCGCGACTACCAATTGAGGCTTCGCGCGCTCGACCCGATCAGCACCCTCAAGGGCGTGCAACAACGCTTGCGTGGCCTCGGCTACTTCAACGGCGAATGCGATGGTCAGATGAATGACGCGACCCAGGTGGCCATCGGTGCGTTCAAGATGCAGGCCGGGTTGCCCGACGACGATGAGTTACTGAGCGATGCCGTACGCGCGACGCTCCACGGCTACCACGGAGAGGCCTCCCTATGATCCGGGTTCACAAAACGCCAACGGCCCCTCCCGCGCTGCAGCGCTCGCATGCGGAGATGCAAAAAGGCATCCAGCAGGCTGTCCAGGCTGGCGCCGTGGTGGTCCTCTGTACCAAAGGCACCAACACCGCCAAAACAAAAAGTGTCCCGAAAGGCGCGGTGAAGATCGTCATCGACGACGATCAGTACAAGCCGCCTCACGCCAAGGCGCTGCTGAAGGTAGACCAACATGGCAAATGTGCCTTTTGCGAGGCGCGCTTCATGAGTACCGCAGGCGGGGATGTCGAGCATTTTCGGCCGAAAAAACGCCACGACGGTTTCGTCCCCGTGGGCGCCCAGGCACTCGATAACCTCGGCTATTTTCAATACGTTTACGACTGGAGCAACCACTTGTGGTCATGCAAGGAGTGCAACGAGACCTACAAGAAGAACTACTTCGACGTGATACCGGACAACCTGACGGATCCGCCACCGAGCCTGGAAGACTTCGACACGGAGGACGAGTTCTGGCAAGCCATTGGCGAATGGGGTCGCTTGGTCCCACCGCAACACGACGCGTGGAACAACCCGAGCAACGTCGAAAAACCGGTATTGATCAATCCTGTCACCGAGAATCCGCGCGAACACATCAGCTTCGATTCAGAGACAGGAGAAGCCGTTCCCGCCCCTCTCGACGACCTTAACCAACAAATGCAGCCCACGAGCGACAGGGGTGGCAAGAACATTCTGGTCCTCGGCCTGAACCGCAAGGAGCTTGTGTTCGCCCGCATGCGGCACCTGGCGATGTTACGCGGCGTGTTCCTGGAGATGACCCGCAGCCTCGACCTGACGATCGAGTTCCTGAAATGGCAGCGTGGAGACGAGTGGTTCAAGACCCTGACGGTGCCGACATTGCGCTACCAGGTGAAGTACCACGCCGCTTACCCAGTGTCGGAGGATCAAACCCGCTCGGCCATCGAGTTTTTGTATTACTCGACGACGCCCCAGGCGCCGTTTTCGGCCTTGGCAATGGATGCCTTTGCCTGCTGGAGCCTGGAGCTGGCAAGGCACGTGATGCAGTCACGCGAGCACATCACCCAGCTGCAGGCCGCACAAAGCGGCAATGCCCCGGCCACCCGCAGCGTCCACGAACTTCCCCAGCTCGGTCTGCATGAGGTCATCCTGGCTACCTACCAGGCGGACATGGAGGCGCTGAAAGCGTTGCGCAACACCCTTGATGCGTATGCCCCATTATGGGATGCCGGCTTTGAGCAAACGCACATTGAATACGTCTGCCGTTACCGCCTGGCACAGGTCATGGCTCTGCACGCCCAATTTTACAAGGACCAAAAGGGCTTTTCCCGTTACGACCCGGTTTTTGTCGCTGCTTTTCTGAGCCACGAGCGCGATGTCCTTGATGTCTGGAATGCCCTGGAAACCTATGAGTGCGACAAGGATACATGGAGCGGCGCGATAGACACGATGAACCAAAACCTGACGAAATACGGGCCGGATCTCGCAGAAGACCTCACTGCCCATTGCAACCATATCGTCGCCAGACTCAACCAAGCGACACAAGCGTTCACCCAGAATCGAAACCTGAATCAGACAGCGCCCTGGTGCAGCGAAGTGGTCAAGATCGGTCAGGATGGTGAACTGCTTACCGCTGAGCTCGACCGTCGGTGCCAGGCCTGCGCAAACGAAGATATGAGCAACAGCACCAGCAGCATGCGCGTCACACTGACGGAAGTTGCCGAGGCCATCGACACGCTGAAAATGGGCAATACCCCCGAAACAGTGTTGCCATTTCCGCTGCCAACTCCACCGAAACCCTGGATCACGCCCAAGGCCACCGGGCTGCGCAAGCGCGCCGGCATGCCCCCAAATCTGGACGCCGCGTGGCAGCATATCCGTCTCAAGTCCAATTCATGAGCCCTTCCAGCGCTCCACCGCACGCCGATCCAATTCCGGAAACGTCACCTGACAGTCGCCCGGATCAAGCCCATCCACCCTCGCCCGTCCGAGCTCATCAAGCACACCGCTGTACTGGGTCCCGTTTGGCAGGGCAATGACATAGGACTCCCCTGCAACGGGTTGCCCCTGCATATCCACTAACTCGATCTCCACGAATGTCAGCGCCACCACCGGCTCAGGTCGACTGGCGGATTCGGATGAGGCTTTTACCGGCAGACGCTTGCGGGCTGCGGCGGACGCCGGCGCAACACCCTCTTCTACAGCGACCGAAGCCGGTAGGCGAACGGGCATCGGCCGCTGGTATGGATAAACGTAAGCACACAGCTCCCCGCTCCATAGTTTGCTGGCTACCTGGCGGCGAACTTCCTGATCGTCCAGCAGATGGACCAGAGACTCCTGGGCAGATAACAGCGCGCGCAAACGGTGTATCTGGTCAGTCCCGGCAAAATGTCGGTGAATAAAGCTGTCGGCCTGCCACGCTTCACGCATTTCGATCCTGGTCGCCCCGCTCCCCCCTTGCTGCATGGACGGACCGTCAGCAAGGCTGGATCGAGGCCCCAACTCGATGCGATCGGCGCCATCAAAAAAACATATCCGCATAGGCCGCCAGTCCTGGGCAGGAGGATGAAGGGGCAGTGTAGATGATTATCATGGAGCCCCTGCTACAGGCCACTGATAAGTCCGGTGCGAAAACTGCGACGCCAGTGACTCAATCCTGTAAATGACATCGCACACACTGCTGCTCATCCCCCAGCAAGGCCTGAGGCTTCTCGCAGCCAACGGTGCATAGATTGCACCGTTCGCGGAAGAAGCAGCCACTCGGTAGTTGGCGGTTCCCTGGTAATTCGGTAGGCGCCGCGACTTGCTCGTCGTGCAGTGGCACGCCCAGTCGTGGTACCGCCTCGAGCAACAACCGGGTATAGGGGTGACGTGGCTGATCGAGCACTTGAGCCGCGCTGCCCAGTTCAACGATTTGCCCCAGGTACATCACCGCCACCCGATTAGCCATATGACGCACCACTGATACGTTGTGAGAAATCAGGATGTAAGTCAGATTGCGGGCACTTTGCAGCTCTGCCAGCAGGTTGAGAATCTGCGCCTGAACCGAGATGTCCAGCGCTGACGTGGGCTCGTCCAGGACAATGATATCCGGGTCTGACGAAAGGGCTCGGGCGATGGCAATGCGCTGACGCTGCCCCCCGGAAAACTGGTGCGCGAAGCGGTCCAGGTACTCCGGGCGGATGCCGACTTGGGCCGCGACCCTGGCGGCCACATCGCGCATCTGCGCATGGCTGACATGACCTCGGGCGTATAACGGTTCGGTGATGATTCTCCAGATAGGCAGACGCGGATCAAGGGACGACTGTGGATCCTGGAAAACAATCTGAACGTTGCTGCGGCCTTCGCCGCTGCGATTGACCCAGTTCAGCTCCCCGCTGCTCGGCGGCACCAGGCCCATCAACAGCTGGGCCAAGGTGCTCTTGCCGCAACCTGACTCGCCGACAATACCCAGGGTCTCGCCTGCCCGCACCTGAAGATCAATCCCGTTCAAGGCGTGGGCATATCCACGCGGTCGCCCCAACCAGTCATTGCTCACGGGGAAACGAACATGAACATCGTCAAGTTGAAGAATCGTGGGAGCTTGGGTGATGGGTTGAAGGACGGCACTGTTCATCACGAAAGCTCCTTGACCGGCAACCAGCACGCGCTTTTACGTTGGTCATTACCGCTGATAGTGTTGAGATTCGGGCGTTTGCTACAAACCGGCATGGCGTATGTACACCGCTCCTGAAAAGTACAACCCACGGGCAAAGAGGCCAGGTTTGGCACTTGACCGGGAATGGTCAGCAGCGGCTGGCCCGGCTCGACCATTTCCGGCAGACCACTGAGCAAACCTTGCGTATAGGGATGTTGCGGATTTCCCATGACATCGGCCGTGCGGCCCTCCTCGACCACTGCCCCTGTGTACATGACGTAGACCCGGTCGCAGAACTGCGAAACCAATGCCATGTCATGGGTGATGAGCAAGATGGCCGTGCCCCGCTGCCTGGCTTTTTCTCGCAACAGCAACAGCACCTGGCGTTGCACGGTCACGTCGAGGGCCGTTGTCGGCTCGTCGGCGATCAGCAATTGAGGTTCGCAGGAGAACGCCAGCGCGATCATCACCCGCTGGCGCATGCCGCCAGACAGCTCGAAAGGATAGCTCTCCAATACCTGTTCCGGACTGGCGATGTGCATGTCGCGCAACAGTGCGATCGCCTTGAGACGGGCTTGGGCGGCGCTGATTTTCTGGTGATGGATGATCACATCGAGCATTTGCCTACCGATGCGCCGGGTCGGATTCAAGGCTGTCATCGGTTCCTGGAAAATCATCGCGGCATCGCGTCCACGAATCGTCAGTAACTCTTTTTCAGGCGCTGCCAGCATGTCGCGACCGAGCATGCTCAGGCTGCCGGCGGTGATGCGATAGCTGCGCTCGGGCAACAATCGCATGCTGAGCATGGCCGTGACCGACTTGCCGGATCCGGACTCGCCGACGACGCCGACGATTTCCCCGGGATTGACGTGCAGCGACACGCCGTTCAGGGCTTTGACGTTGTTTTTGTAAGCCGGGAATTCCAGGCTCAGGTTGTCGATGGACAATACTGGACTCGACGCATGCATGGTCATTTCCCCTGTTGCCGTGGGTCGAGCAGATCGCGTACGCCATCGCCCAGCAAGTTGAACCCGGTGGCCGTGATCAGAATCGCCAGGCCTGGAAAGGTCGAATACCACCAGTTATCGAGGATGTAGTTGCGCCCGGTGGCGACCATCGTGCCCCACTCGGCCGTAGGCTGCTGCGCCCCCAGGCCGATAAAACCCAAGGCCGAGGCCATGAGGATCGCGCTGCCGATATCCAGGCTCAACTGCACCAGCAATGGCGGCATTGCGTTGCGTGCCACGTGCCAGTGCACCACGTGCCAGCGCCCTGCCCCGAAGGTTTGGGCGGCCTTGACATAACCCATCTCGCGGATGCTCAAGGCTTGGCCGCGGGCTAGCCGGACATAGGAAGGAATTCGTACAAGCGTAATTGCCAGCATCGCGTTGAACAGGCTCGCGCCCAACGCAGCCGCCAAGGCCATGATCAGCACCAGCGATGGCACCGACAGCATGATGTCCATCAGGCGCATGATCAATGCGTCGAAACGGCCACCGATGACCCCGGAAAAGCACCCCAGCAACCCGCCGATAAAACAGGATGCAAAAGCCACGAACAGACCGACACCCACTGACTGCTGGCTACCGAACAGCACGCGGCTGAACAGGTCGCGGCCGACTTCGTCGGTGCCGAACCAATGGGTGCTGGATGGCGGCGCCAGGCGTTCGGCCAAGTTCAGCGCGTTGGGATCGTGACTGGCGAGCCAAGGGGCGAAGATCATGCACAGCAAGACGATACAAGTGATCGCCAGGCCCGCCATGGTCAGCGGACTGCGGCGGACGCGGTAGGTCAGATAGGCGAGTTTTTCGTTCCAGCGCGGGCGGCGCGTGGCCATCAGGGTAGCGGACATTTCAACTTACCTCGCCGATGCGCGGGTCGATCACGCGATACACAATATCGATGGCCATGTTCAGCAGCACATAGATGAACGAAACCAGAATGGCGAAACCCATCACCGCCGGGAAGTCCAGCGACTGGATCGACTTGACGACATAGGCGCCCATGCCGGGCCAGGCGAAGACCGTTTCGGTCAGCACCGCGCCGTACAGCAAATCTCCGAGGGTCAGCCCCAGGACAGTCACTGAAGGGATGAGCGCGTTAGGCAGTGCATGGCGCAGGATCACAGTCCATCGGGACAAGCCGTAGGCGCGGGCGGTGCGGATATAGTCTTCGCCGAGTTGATCAAGCATGGCTGAACGAATCTGCCGTGCGACGACGCCCAAGGTCACGAACCCCAGGGTTGCCGCCGGCAGAATCAGATGCTCCACGGCATCGAGAAACAGCCTGCCCTCACCGGCGAGCAGCGAGTCGAGCAGATAAAAACCGCTGATTGTCGGCGGCGGAGCAAGCCCTTCGGACAGCCGCCCTCCTCCCGGCAACCAGCCCAGATGCCCGTAGAACAGAACGATGGCGCCCAGGCCGAGCCAAAAGGCCGGCGTTGAAATACCGGTGACTGCAAGCGTGCGGGCGATCTGGTCAATCGCCCGATTGTGATAAACCGCTGATAGCACGCCAAGCGGCACGCCAGCCAGGATCGCAAGTACCAGCGCTACCAGCGCCAACTCCAGTGTCGCCGGGAAGAACGTCTGCAAGTCTTCCAGAACGGGACGGCTGGTGCGTATCGAGGTTCCCAGGTCTCCCTGCACCAGGTCCATCAGGTAACGACCGTATTGTTGATACAGCGGCAGATCCAATCCCAGTTGATGACGTATGCCGGCCACCAACGCATCACTGGCGCGGTCGCCAGCGATCAATCGAGCAGGATCACCCGGGATCAGGTGCGAAATTGCAAAGGTAATCAGCGAAACGCCGAACACGACCAGCAACAGGCCGAGCAGGCGCTTGCGCAACAAAGTCAGGAAGGCCATTTTGGCACCTCAGTAACACCCACGACGAAAGTCAGAAGCCGCGCCAGCCATCAATGGCCAGCGCGAGGGAGCCGGTTTATTTGCTCATGCTGCCCAAGTTGAACACCTGCTCGAGCATGGGGTTGAACACGTAACCCTTGACCGAATCACGCATCGGCAAGGTGTAGCTCTTCTGGTAGAGGTAGGCGTAGACGCTGTCCTTGAGCACCATTTTCTGCGCGGTCTGGTACAGCTCGACGCGCTTCGCGGTGTCGCTATCAGCGGCGGCTTCTCGAATCAACGTGTCGACTTGCGGGTTGCTATAGAACGAGCGGTTGCCCTGCAGGCCCTGCATCTTGGAGTCGAACCAGAAGTTCATGAACATGTACGGGTCGGCAAAGTCCGGGCTCCAGGCACCGACGGCAATGTCGTAGTCCGCCTGGCCGACGCGCTCACGCAGCGTGGCGTTGGCGAGCTTTTCCAGCTTGAGGTTAATACCCAGTGGCGCCAATGCAGCTTGCAGAGTCAGGCCGATCGGTTCCCAGTTAGGGTCCTTGTCCGAATACATGTAGCTGAGGTTGGTGATTTTCTGCGGTGTTTTGGCGAGGCTGTCCTTGGCCGCGGCCATGTCCTGCTTCATCGGCGGCAACGAGCTGTCATACGCCCACATGCCGTCCGGGATTGGCCCATTCAGGAGCTTGGCCTTGTCCCTGAGAATGCCTTTGACGATGCCGTTGTAGTCCACCGCTTCGGTGATCGCGCGACGTGCATCGACGCTGGTCAGTGGGCCCTTTTTGTTGTTCAGGTAGAGATAGGTGACCCGTAGCGACGGGAACTCCTTCACCGCCACGCCGGGCTTGCTGGCAAGAACGCCGAGCTGGTCTTCGGGCATGTCTTCGATGATGTCCAGGTCACCCCGCTCCAATTGCAGGCGACGCACGGAGGGCTCACCGATGATCTTGATGACCACGGTTTTCAGCGCAGGTTTGGGACCGGCGAAGTAGGTGTTGGGCTCCATGGTCAACGACTGGCCTTTTTGCCAGTTGCTCAAGCGGAAGGGACCGGAGCCTGCGGTATGGCTCGACAGCCAGGCATTGACGTCCGCGCTTTTATTGACCACAGCGGGGTTGATGATCGAAGCGCCATTGTGGGCCAGGGTAAACAGGAACGGCGAGAAAGGCGTCTTCAGGGTGAACCGGATGGTCTGCGGGTCGACAACCGCGACCACCATGTCCTCCGGAAATGCACCGGAAGGTCCCTGCTTGAGGGTCATCAAGCGATCAAAGGAAAACTTCACCGCGGCGGCATCTACAGGGGCGCCGTCGTCAAATTTGTTGCCAGGTTTGATTTTGAATTCCCAGACCAGATTGTCCGGAGAAACGGTCCAACTCTCGGCCAGGTCACCCTGGACTTCGGTGCTGCTTTTGTCGCCTTCGACCTTGTAGCCGACCAGGCGCTGGTACGACGGGTAGGTAATGGTCCAGTCGTTGTTATCGAAGGTCACGGCCGGGTCGAGGGTCTGGGGATCGGCGGGTTTGCCGATGACCAGGGTGTCTTGTGGTACAGCCGCTGTCGCGGCCTGCCAGGCACCAAGGCTTAATGCACTGCACAAAACACTCAGCAATAGCTTGCCGGCGCCGGGAAAGGGTTTGCTGGTCACGGTGTTCATTGGGTTCATGCCGGTTTCCTTGATCATTCGATAGAGGGAAGTACGTCAGGTTTTTTATAAAAGCTATAACCGGGCAGTTGCAGGTGAAACGTAAGTAACGCTGTCTTGTTATTGTTATCAGCCGCACTGAGCGTGGGCTGCGCGGTGCTATCTGTTGGTGAATCAGTGGTTTAAACGTCTTCCAGCAAGGGGTAATCGTCGGCATTCGGAAGTTCGTAATGCCACCACTCGGTGGCAATCGCCTGGAAGCCGGCGGCGAGCATGATCCCCACCAGCAGCAGTCGATTGCGTTGCACGTCTACTGGCAAGTCGGGATAGAACTGGTGGGACTTCTCCTCCATTGCGTCGAATTCAGTCCCCATATTCAGCGGCTCGCCATCAGTACCGACCAGCGTCAGATCCACCGCCACGCCACGGCTGTGATGGGAGCCCAAATGTGGGTCACGCACGTAGTCGTTGTTTGGCAGCGCGTCCCACAACAGGTACTGAGCGTAAGGCGGCCGATAGGCGTCATAGATGCGAAGGGTAAAGCCGGCCTGACGCGCGAGCTGACTGGCCTTGTACAAGCAGTCGGCCGCCTGGCGATGTAACAGGCAACGCGCATTTGGATAAATCACTCTTCCAGCCAGGTTGTCTGCACCGGCGTAGATCAAATCGATTTGCACCTGGTAGCGCTGGGCATCGATCTCTACAAGGGGGCTGTTGTTCACGCCAATACTCCAGTTGGGATTCGGTGGGACGATGAGGATCAGCCTTCGAACTGACCGAAAGCTTTTTGCAATTGACGGTTCTTGGCCAAGCGCTCATCGAGCCGATCCCCGTATTTCTCAGCGACGGCCGACACGATGAGATTCAACAGGCAGGCCAATGGCGCAGGTGAATCCCAGAACTGCCCGACATCGGTTTTCAGTTGCAAGAGGTCGATTGGGTAGTCTCTAGCCCAAGGGCATTGCAGGTCGGTGATCAGGGCCAATGGAAGGTTGTTGTCTATGGCCGCGTCGCAGAAAGTCTGAGTCACGCTGGAATAAGCACGGAAATCCGCAATGATTGCGTAGGGATTGGCGAAGCCGGAATTCAGGGTTTCTGCGTAAATGCCGGACAGACCATCGACGTAGTAGACCTTGGGCCGAATGTACTCAAGGTGGCTATGGAACGCTGTGAGAATCCCTCGAGTGGACTGGATGCCGAGAATGAACACTGCATCGGCTTCGTAGATGCGTTGCACGATATCGGCGAACGCGTCACTGCGCGCCAGACCGTAGACATACCGAATGGCCTCGATCTCCCGACTCAGGGAACGATCAAGAGTATCTTGCTGATTGCTTTCGGCACGAAAGGCGCCGATGCGATCAGTGATTAGCCACGACGCTGGTGTTTCAACGCGCAGGCTCTGTTTGACTTCATCGATGTTCTGGTAACCAAGGGATCGAAAAAAGCGCCCTACGGAAATCCCGGTGGTGGAGGTCTGCTGCGCGATGCTATCGGCCGACTCGAACGGAAGCTGTTCTGGGTTACCCAACAGATAACTGGCGATCCGCTTGCCCGTCGGGGTCAGGTTGGAGAACTCTCGCTCCAGCAACTGCAGGAAGCTGTTCTTTTCCATGGATTTTCAGAGCTCTCGAACGCGAAATGTTATTGTAATGTCATTAATTTAAGCTGTGTTACAACAATAACATTCGCTTTCGAAGCAATACAATGACTATTTTCAGCAGACGTCCTGCGAGGATCAGACGCGAGCACCTACGTGAGCTCCATCGCCGCTTCGTTTGGCTCGGGCAAATCAGCCTCGGTACAGAGATCCCTCCGCCGTTGTTGATGCAAGCACCTTAATGTCCAGAATTGTTGGGATAAACCAGAGAGCTCCGATAACACTGTTTGTGATACTCAAACAATAGCGATGATGACTCATCGCAAGAAACGACTGTTGCTATCAGATAAGCCCGGACTGTAACTGCCCCCCTCCTCGCCATTCGCTTACTGTCGTGGCTCATCCCTCGGAGCGATCCCCCATGCCGGATACCGCCAATCTCTACCTGTTCGTGGTTGCTGTCGTGCTTCTGCTGATCGTCCCGGGGCCCAACATGGCCTTTGTCACCAGCCATGCGTTGGCCCACGGTTGGCGTGCCGGCATTGCTGCCGCCCTCGGCATTTCCTTTTCGGACGGGCTGATGACGATGATGGTCAGCGCTGGCATTGGTGCGCTGGTGATGAGCTGGGCGCCGGCGTTCGATCTGCTACGTCTGGCCGGGGCCGGCTATTTGCTGTGGCTTGCCTGGCAAGCACTGAGAACGCCGGCAGCGACTCAGGATAGCCAGCTCCAGGCGGCTTCGCTGTGGAAAATCTTCTGCCGAGGTGCCCTCAACAGCCTCCTGAATCCCAAGGCGCTGCTGTTCTTCATGGTATTCCTGCCCCAGTTCGTCAACGTCAAGGCCGGCGGCGTGACTCTGCAGTTGATCTTCCTCGGAGCATTGCTGGCACTGATTGCCCTCGTCTTCCATACCCTGCTGGGTGTTTGCGCCGCCCTGCTCAGGGCGAAACTGGCAAGCGGCGGGATTTCAAGGCGCCTGGGTACGTATGGTTTTGCCGGGGTCATGACAGCGCTGGCGGCGCGCCTGTTGTTTCTTGACCGCCCGCTTTGACCACTGGCTTCCCTGCGCCAGCGATTGGCCTATGCTTAGCCAATCCATAGCGGAGCTGGATCAATGTCGTCCTCGGAAACCACCCTCCTCCAAAGCTGGCACCACAACGCCCAACCCTGGATCGAAGCCATCCGCACCGGCGCCATCGAAAGCCGGCTGACGGTCACGGACCAGGCCATGCTGCTGGCGGTTCAGAGCCGCCAGCCTGAGCGTGTGCTGGATCTGGGCTGCGGTGAAGGCTGGTTGTTGCGGGCGCTGGCTGAACGGGGCATCGAGGCGGTCGGTGTGGATGGCGACGCGACGCTGGTCGATGCGGCCCGCGCAGCCGGTTCCTCGCCGGTGCACCTGGCCAGCTATGAAGCGCTGGTGGAGGCGAAGGTGGACGTCGGCACCGGCTACGACCTGATCTGCGCCAACTTTGCCCTGTTGCACCAGGACATCACTCCGTTGCTCGCTGCAATGAACGCCCTGCTCGGTCCAGGCGGCGCGCTGGTGCTTCAGACGCTGCACCCATGGACCGTGGCGGCGGGCGATTATCAGGACGGTTGGCGAGAAGAAACCTTCGATGGGTTCAAAGGCCAATGGCAACCCATGCCATGGTATTTCCGCACGTTGTCCAGTTGGCTCAATGCCTTGGACATGGCCGGTTTTCGACTGGTCGGCCTGCAGGAACCGCAGCACCCACAAAGCCCGGTGCCGCAATCGTTGCTATTGGTGGCCGAGCAATCCCCGTCACGGCGTTAGCGACTCGACGGTAAAACACCCCGAGCGATAAACCCTGCGCGCCTGCATGCCGCGCTTTTGCAGGGTTTTCCTGACAGTCCTGAGAAACATACCGTGGGAGACAACGATCGTGATCTTCCCCGGTTCGCCGCAGCTGTTGTAAAGCTCATCGGCCACACCGAGCGCCCGCTGGTGTTCGGCTTTTCTGCTGGCGGCGCCCAGTGAAATCCCCAACAACCACAGAATCCTGTGCAACGCGAACCAATGCCTCACGCCCATTTTCAAGACGGGAATGCTGCTTAACCGCAGGTCGTATTCGCGTAACCGAGCATCTTTTTGAATACGCGCTACGTCGAATAACCGGCATGCCGTCGCGTAGGCTCTGTTGACGGGCGAGGAAATGATGTTGGCTTCGCTCGCCAAAAGCCCTTGGGACACGTCCGGTTGGCTCAGGAATGCTGTAATCTCAGCCTCATCGATGGATGAGGTCTGGTTGTATTCATCCAGCAGGGTCTTGGCCGAACGCGCATTACAGGGCTTGTAATCGATCAGCGGCGTAGCGTGGCGTATCAGGTAAATCACAGCAACAGCTCCTTTTTTCCCGGTAAATCCCTTTCGAAGCGCACCTGTATACAGGCAACGACGCCATTGATCGAGTGCCGATCGCTGTGCATGCAACCCCACCCCGGGCTGCATGCTGGTGACGGAGTGATGGAACAGTGATTTGCAAGCCTCGACCGAGGCTGTTTTCAACTTGAAGGGATACACGATGAACACCGCTCAGCTCTCGATTCAACAGTACATCCGTGCCAAGGACGGCAACCGCCCACACCTGCTGGACCAGGCCTTTACACCGGGCGCTATTCTGGACATGGTCGTGCGCACTGGTTCCATCGCGTTTCCCGACCACGTCGAAGGCCGAGCCGCCATTGGCGACGTGCTGGTCAGTCGCTTTGGCCAGACCTTCGAAAATGTCTACACGTTCTGCCTGGCCGCCCCACCACCGGCAAACGCCGAGGCGTTCCAGTGCAAATGGCTGGTGGCGATGTCCGACAAGAACAGCGGCGAGGCACGCGTCGGTTGTGGCTTGTATGACTGGCAGTTCGATCCAGCATCGAAACTGGTCGAGCGACTGACCATCACCATCGAACACATGAAAACCCTGCCAGCGACCGATCTGCCGATGATCATGACCTGGGCATCGAGGCTGGAGTACCCATGGTGCCGGCCTGAAGCGGCAATCGATAACGCGCCGGATTTGGGCGAGTTGCAAGAAGTAGCCCGCTACTTGGCCAATACCGGGCAGTGAAGAAAGTGAAGAAAGTGAAGCCAGCCTGACCCGGGAAGTGGTGGGTGAGTTCGTCGCACCGTTGCCGGCCGGGTACCGGCTCGATTTGAGTTAAGCCGCGAATTCATTTCGTCATCAGACTTTCACACCTGTGCCATAACGTGGGCGCCGATTGATCCATTCCACTTCAATCGGTGAGCCGCCCACGCGATGCAAAAACTTCTGAAAAACCGCACTTGCGAAGACTCGAACCTCTGGCAACAGGGGCATGACGTGCAGGGCCATGACGTGGTCCACGACAGTGAAATCAACGTTCGGTTTCTATCGCCTGCCGATATCCCCTCACTGCTTGAACTCGAACAAAAAAAATGGACAGACGATCAGCGTGCCGATGTGTCCACGCTGGCCTCCCGCATCGCCGAATTTCCTGCCCTGAGCGTCGGTGCGTTTTGCACGCGTACCGGTACCGCGCTGGCATCGTTGTTCATGAAACCGACCCGACACGAGCTGATGCGCCAGTGCCCAACCTGGGCCGACTGCGCCAGGAAACAGCACGGCGATGAATCCGCCAGAACCGGCACGCTGTTTGGCATCAGCCTGAGCAGTGTCGATCCAAAAGCTGCGAACGCCATTTTCGAGTTCTTCTGGCCCTACGCGCTGAAACACGGCTGGTCAGACGTCTACCTGGGCTCCCCCGTTCCGGGCCTGCGCGGCTGGCTGTCGAAGAACCCTGATATCAGCGTCGCCCAGTACGTGCGAAGCAAGCGCCAGGGCCTGCCGCTGGACCCGCAACTGCGCTACTACTTCAAAAAAGGCTTTCGCAAGATTGTCGCCATCAGAGACAACTATTTCCCCCATGAGCCGTCGCTGGATGTGGGCGTGTTGATCCTGGGTAAAGTGCCACTGTCCGGGCTTTCGTTCATATGGAAGAGAGTCCCGCTGCCCTGGTTGCAGCGCATGAAAAAACTGTTCTTCCTATGCCTGTGAACACCTCCCTTGCGCTAGAGAACCCGGCGCCGACGCTGGCTCGCGACAAAAACTTCCGACGCCTGCTGGCTTGTGCCGTGGCCTCGATGTTGGGTGATCAGTTCACCCTGGTCGCCTTCCCCTTGCTCATCATGGTGATATCGCCAGACCCGATGGCACTCGGCTGGGCGTTTGCCGCACTCGCCCTGCCCCGTGCCCTGTTCCTGTTGACGGGCGGCTCGCTGGTTGACCGCTTCGGTGCCCGCTCGATCTGGTCGTTCGGCTGCTACGGCAGTGCACTGGCGTTGTGCGGTCTCGCCTGGGCGGTCTATCACGGTCAGGCCACCTTATCGGTGATCTATGGGGCGGCGGCGCTGCTGGGGTTGTGCAGCGCACTCACACTGCCGGCCGGCAGCGCACTGGTGCCTGGCATCGTGAACGCGCGCGACCTGGAGCGGGCCAACGGCATTCTCCTGGCGCTCAGACAAGTGACCATTGCAGTCGGCCCGGTGGCCGCCGGGGGTGTCATCGCCAGCGCGTTCTGGCCCTTTGGCCCACGGCCGGCGGCCAACGCGACGCTGGATGGCTATGTCATCGCATTCGTCCTCGATGCGCTCACTTTCGCCTTGTCCGCGTTCGGCCTGCGTGCCTTGCCTGTCCGCTGCGCCACGGGTTCCGAAACCAGCGCCGGCACGACAACGGCAGAAGGCCTGCGTTATTTCTTTCAGGATCGACGTCTGCGCACCTACCTGACCTACATGGCCGCCATGACATTACTCATGAGCGGGCCGGTGCAGGTCGCTTTGCCGCTGCTGACCCATGAGCGCTTCACGCCCGAGGCGCCCGCGCTGGGATGGCTGTTCGGGGCGCAGGGGGCCGGCACGCTGGTGGGCATGCTGATGTTTACCGCTCGGCCGAAACTGCGGATGGTCAATCTGGGCATCACGTTGCTCGCCGTCGACGCCGCCATCGCCTTGCTGCTAATGCCATTGGGCTGGGTCTACGCCCTTTGGCAGGGGGTGGCCTTGTTGTTTGCCATCGGGCTTTGCGGCGGCTTCGTCCAGGTCATGGCGTTTACCTGGTTGCAGCGCTCATTACCGCCCAGGCTGCTTGGGCGCGGCATGAGCCTGTTCATGCTGGTGTTTTTCGGTCTTGCGCCGGTCTCGGCGGCGATTGCGGGCTGGGTTCTGCAATTCGTCTCCATCCAGGCCGTCTTCCTTGCAACCGGCGCGCTGCTCCTGGCAGCCGTATTGATGACTTACTTTGGATCGAGCCTGAGGAGGCTGTCGGATGTTTAATCCAGTTGAACCTGGGCAATCCCACGGGCAGCACGAGCGTACCGTCACGCGCGCCCAATTACTGGAGTGGGGGCGCCCTGCCCCCTTGCGCTTGCTTGCCAGCACGATTCTGGAGTGGGTGCTCATTCTGGGGGCGGCAACTCTGGCCATCCAGACCCAGACCATTTTCGCCTCGCTGCTGGCCATTGTGTTCATCGCCACCAGGCAGCATGCCTTGCTGATCCTGATGCATGAGTTCTCTCACCGGCAGTTCAGCCGGACTCGTCCTGTGCTCAACGACACATTGGGCGACTTCCTGACGGCACTGCCCTTCACCATTACCCTGTTTGGTTTTCGGCGCGACCACGCCGCCCACCACCGACATACCGCCACTGACCATGACCCCAACTGGGTGTCATGCACCGGGCAGGACCGATTCAGGTTTCCCAAATCGGCCTTCGACATGCTCGTCCTGCTGTTGAAACACTGCATCGGGCTGTACAGCATCCACGAGTTCAAAACCGCCTTGGTGACATCAAAAATGGCCTCGCAGTGCCCACCCGCCACTCAGTACAGGCAATGGATTTTCGCCGTGTTGCTTGCGGTGGTGCTCACCGGGTTTCACCTTTGGCTGGCGGCGTTGGTGTACTGGCTTATACCGATGTTCACGGTGCTGATGGCGCTGCTGTATTGGCGCGACGTGGCAGAGCATTTCGCGATGCCTCAGCCCGGTCACGGCGCGTCTCGAACCGTCATTGCCCCTGGGTGGGAACGCCTCTTGATCGCGCCCCACGGAGTCGGCTTTCATGCCGAACATCACCTTTACCCCGCCATACCAGGCTTTCGCCTGCAGCAGGTGCACGCCGCGCTCATGAAAGACAAGGCGTATGTCCAAAAAGCCCAGATCACTCATGGCTACTGCACCGGACTGATCCGCGAGATAGCCGCCACCGGCACAGCGCATTCACGCATGAAGGACTGAGCCAATGAATATTCCCCAGCAACAGGTCACCGACCGACATGGCGAAGACGACACTTTCGCCCCCTTCTGGAACGACACACCGATCAGGACCTACCTGTTCGATGCCTTTTCGGTGTTGCTTCCCGCCGGAGAACAGTTCGTGATCTCGGTGGTGGAGTCATCCGCTTTGCAGTTGCCGTCAACCTCGACGCTGGCAGACCAGTCGCGCAGCTTCGTGGCCGAGGAACGCGCCCACCAGCGAGCCCACCGCCTCTACAACCAGCAACTGGAAAAGCAGGGATTTAAGGTCCAGGAATACGAACACGGGATCGAGAAGGACCTCGATGCCCTGCGCGCCAAACTGTCACTCAAGGCGCAGCTGTCCCTGGCTGCGGCGTTCGAACATGTGACGGCCGTCACCTCGCGGATCGCCTTGCGCAGTGGCGGGCTGCTTTCTACCCGCGCCTCCGCGCAAACGCGCCTGTGGCGATGGCACTGCGCGGAAGAAGTGGCCCACCAACACGTCACCACCGACCTCCTCCAGGCGCTGGGTGTTCCCTATTGGCAGCGAATTTTCTATTTCTTGGCCGCTTCAGCGCTGATGACCTTCGATGTCCTGCGACATCTGCACGGTTTTGCGCGACTGGACATTGCCCGCGGCCGGGTCAGCGCCAGACAGCTGCGACAGGCGACGAGCCGCCTGCTGCTACGCGACAGCGCGAACCTGGTGTTGCTGGCAGCGGGATGGGCCGCCTACTTCCTTCCGCTGAAAACAAATGCGGCGTCAGGCTGTCAGTGAACTGCAATATCCCCGACTTATTCTGAGTCGAGCGCACTGCGGCGAACGCTGGTTGTGCATGTCGCTCGCTCGGAACGATCCAGGGAATCCGCCATGAAAATCAGTGTATTCGGAAGTGGCTACGTAGGTTTGGTGCAGGCCGCCGTGTTGGCCGAAGTGGGCCATGACGTGGTGTGCATGGACATCGACGAGCGCAAGGTCGACAGCCTGCGCCAAGGCCAGGTGAGCATTTACGAGCCTGGCCTGGCCGCGCTGGTGCGTGAAGGCCTGGAGGCTGGCCGTTTGCATTTCACCTGCGACGAACAGCTCGCCGTGCAGCACGGCCAGGTGCTGTTTATCGCCGTGGGCACGCCTTCCCGGGACGATGGCAGTGCCGATCTGAGCCAGGTCCTGGCCGTCGGCGAGGCCGTCGCGCGTTACCGCGAGCAACCGCTCATTGTGGTGGAGAAGTCCACCGTGCCGGTGGGCACCGGCGACGTTTTGCGGGCGCACATCGACAAATGCCTGCTCAAAGCCAGTCGCTTGCTGCAGTTCGATATCGTCTCCAACCCCGAATTCCTCAAGGAAGGCTCGGCGGTCGCCGATTGCCGGCGTCCGGACCGCATCGTGATCGGCTGCGAGCGCGATGAAGTGCGCGAAACCATGCGCGACCTGTACGCCCCGTTCAACCGCAACCACGACCGGATCCTGTTCATGGACCTGCGCAGCGCCGAACTGACCAAATACGCCGCCAACGGCATGCTGGCGACCAAGATCAGCTTCATCAACCAGATCGCCGAACTGGCCGAACACCTGGGGGCCGACATCGAGTCCGTGCGCTTGGGCATCGGCGCCGACTCGCGCATCGGCTACCACTTCATCTACCCAGGATGCGGCTACGGCGGCTCGTGCTTCCCCAAGGACATGCGCGCCCTGATCCACACCGCCGAGCAGGCCCACTGTTCCAGCGACCTGCTGCAAGCGGTGGAAGCCATCAACAGGCGGCAGAAACACAAGCTGTTCGAGCGGATCAACGCGTTCTACCAGGGCGACCTGCGCGGCAAGACCTTCGCCCTATGGGGGCTGGCCTTCAAGCCCAACACCGACGACATGCGCGACGCACCGAGCCGCACCCTGCTGGAATCGCTGTGGGCCGCGGGGGCCAGCGTCCGTGCGTTTGACCCGGAGGCGATGCAGCAAACGCAGTTGCTCTACCCCGACGAGACCCGACTCATGCTGATGGGCACGCCGGAATCGGTGTTGCCAGGGGCCGACGCGCTGGTCATCTGCACCGAATGGCAGCCCTTCAAGGCGCCGGATTTCGAGCTGATCCGGCAGAGGCTCAAGGCCCCGGTGATCTTCGACGGACGTAACCTGTTCGACCCGGAGCGCATGGCGGACAAGGGTTTCACCTATTTCCCGATGGGTCGCGGGCAGTCGCGCAACCTGCCCATTACCCAGCAAACGTGGTTCCCAGCGTCGAGAAGCGCATGAGCCGTGGCCTTACCTCAAAATTAATGCACTCAAGCAGCATTAATATGAATTTGTAAGCAAGGGGCATGAACGGCACACTGTGCAACGTTCCTCCCCCAACTGTTGGAACACTTAAAGGGCTTTCTGGGATTTTCCCGTAAGCCCCTTTTTTTGTTCGTTTTTTGGATTCTCGCTTAATGCTTTCTCGCTGGTTCCCCGCCGCTATCAATACCCGTCCCACCGAATGGAGCCGAGCCGCCATCGGCATGGCGCTGGGGACGATGTTCAGTGTCTGGCTTTGTGGGCAGGTATTTGGCCTCGAGGTGGCGCAACACCTGATCGGCCCGCTCGGCGCCTCGGCGGTGCTGTTGTTTGCGGTGTCATCGGGCGCCCTCGCCCAGCCCTGGTCGATTGTCGGCGGTTACCTGTGTGCGTCGGTCGTCGCGCTGCTGGTGGCCCATGTATTGGGCCGCACCCTGGGTAGCGCCTGCCTGGCGGCGGGCATGGCGCTGGTATTGATGTGCTGGCTGCGTTGCCTGCACCCGCCGGCAGGCGCCCTGGCGGCGACGTTGGTGCTGGCCGCCCCGTCTATCATTGCCTTGGACTGGCAAGCCGTTGGTGCGGCGATGCTGGCCGGCTCCGGGTTGCTGGCCTTTGCGCTGGCCTACAACAACCTGACGCGGGTGCGGTATCCCAAGCGTGCCAGCGAACCGGTGGCCGTCATACCGGCCGACCACCCTCCCGTCGACCGCCAGGCGATCACGGCCGAGGATCTGAAACTGGCCTTGGCGGAAATGGAAGCATTCTTTGACGTCACACCGGAAGATCTCGAGCAATTGATCCACGTCAGCGAGCGAAATGCCAAGCGCCGCAGCATCACGGAGGTTCTCTCTGGTCGCGGTTGAGCCTGTGGCTGCTATAAATATGCAGAAAGGACCTGCACGTATCCCGGTTGTGCAATGCAAATTTGCACTGGTACGATCCTGAATGGGTACGCGCGACACAATTCATAAAGAAGAATAAAAGCAGGGAGTTAGCGATGACAGCTCAGGTTTCATCACACGCTGCGGGAACCATCGAAACCGCAGCCTATGAGGTGTTGGTCGAAGTTCGCAATCACATTGGCCATTTGACCCTGAACCGCCCCGCCGGCCTCAATGCCCTCACCCTGGGCATGGTGCGCAGCTTGCAACAACAACTCGATGCCTGGGCCCTCGACCCACAGGTCCGCGCCGTGGTACTGCGTGGCGCGGGGGACAAGGCGTTTTGTGCCGGCGGCGATATCCGCTCGCTGTACGACAGCCACAAGCAGGGCGACACCCTGCATGAAGATTTCTTCGTCGAGGAATACGCCCTCGACCTGACGATCCACCACTACCGCAAACCGATCCTCGCCTTGATGGACGGCTTCGTGCTGGGCGGCGGCATGGGGCTGGCACAAGGTGCCGACCTGCGGGTGGTGACCGAGCGCAGCCGCCTGGGCATGCCGGAAGTCGGCATCGGGTATTTCCCGGACGTGGGCGGCAGTTACTTCCTGCCGCGCATTCCTGGCGAACTGGGTATTTACCTGGGCGTCAGCGGCGTGCAGATCCGTGCGTCTGACGCCTTGTATTGCGGGCTGGCCGACTGGTATCTGGACAGTCGCAAGCTTGAACAGCTCGATGCGCGCCTCGATCGCCTGGCGTGGGGTGATACGCCACTCAAGGACCTGCAAAGCTTGCTGGCCAAACTGGGTGTGCAACAGCTGCCTGCCCCGCCCCTGGCCGACTTGCGGCCGGCCATCGACCATTTCTTTGGCCTGCCCGACGTGCCGAGCATGGTCGAGCAGTTGCGCCAGGTCACCGTCGCCAACAGCCACGGATGGGCGATTAAGACCGCCGACCTGCTGGACAGCCGCTCTCCCCTGGCCATGGCCGTGACCCTGGAAATGCTGCGGCGCGGTCGGCATTTGAGCCTGGAAGACTGTTTTGCCCTGGAACTGCATCTGGATCAGCAATGGTTCGAACGCGGTGACCTGATCGAAGGCGTGCGCGCCTTGCTGATCGACAAAGACAAGAACCCGCGTTGGAACCCGCCGACCCTGGAGGCGCTGGACGCCGACCATGTGGCGAGTTTCTTCGAGGGCTTCGACGACCACGGGAACTGAGCCATGCATGACCTCGAACTGACCGAAGAACAAGTGATGATCCGCGACATGGCCCGGGACTTCGCCCGCGGTGAAATCGCCCCCCATGCCCAGGCCTGGGAAAAGGCCGGCTGGATTGACGACGGCCTGGTGGCGAAGATGGGCGAACTGGGCCTGTTGGGGATGGTGGTGCCGGAAGAATGGGGCGGCACCTACGTCGATTACGTGGCCTATGCCCTGGCGGTGGAGGAAATCTCCGCGGGTGACGGTGCCACCGGGGCGCTGATGAGCATCCACAACTCGGTGGGTTGCGGGCCGGTGCTGAATTTCGGCACCGACGAACAAAAGCAGACGTGGCTGGCTGACCTCGCCAGTGGCCAGGCCATTGGCTGCTTCTGCCTGACCGAGCCCCAGGCCGGCTCCGAAGCCCACAACCTGCGCACCCGGGCCGAACTGCGCGATGGCCAGTGGGTCATCAACGGCGCCAAGCAGTTCGTCAGCAACGGCAAACGGGCGAAACTGGCCATCGTGTTTGCCGTGACGGACCCGGAGCTGGGCAAAAAAGGCATTTCAGCGTTCCTGGTGCCCACCGATACGCCGGGTTTTATCGTTGATCGCACCGAACACAAGATGGGCATCCGCGCCTCGGACACCTGCGCGGTCACCTTGAGCAATTGCACCATCCCCGAGGCCAATCTGTTGGGGGCTCGCGGTAAAGGCCTGGCCATCGCCCTGTCCAACCTGGAAGGTGGCCGCATCGGCATTGCTGCGCAAGCCTTGGGCATCGCCCGCGCGGCGTTTGAAGCGGCACTGGCTTACGCGCGTGATCGCGTCCAGTTCGACAAGCCGATCATCGAGCACCAGAGCATCGCCAACCTGCTGGCCGACATGCACACCCGCATCAACGCCACCCGCCTGCTCATCCTCCACGCCGCCCGCCTGCGCAGCGCCGGCAAGCCGTGCCTGTCAGAAGCCTCCCAGGCCAAACTGTTCGCCTCGGAAATGGCCGAGAAAGTCTGCTCCTCGGCCATACAGATCCATGGTGGGTACGGGTATCTCGAGGATTATCCGGTAGAGCGCTACTACCGCGATGCGCGGATTACCCAGATCTATGAAGGGTCGAGCGAGATACAGCGAATGGTCATCGCCCGGGAACTCAAACATTACCTGGTGTGAGGGCCGAAAAGCATCGCGAGCAAGCTTTGCTCCCACTGAATCTGCGCTGCACACAGAATACTGTGTCAGGTCACGGCCCCTGTGGGAGCAAGGCTTGCCCGCGATGGCGGTGTATCAGTACCGCCGCCATCGCGGGCAAGCCCAGCTCCCACAGGGTTTAGCGGCGCACACAAATGCTGCGTATCCCTCCGATCCCCTGTGTGCGAGCCTGCTCGCGATGGCGGTGTATCTGTCACTGAGATGCTGAATGTTCAGGCCCGATCGCGGGCAAGCCTTGCTCCCACTGAATCTGCACCGCACACAGAATACTGTGTCAGATCACGGACCCTGTGGGAGCGAGCTTGCTCGCGATGGCGTCAGTGAGAACGCCGCATTACTTGTCCTTGAACTCCGCCGCACGCTTGGCCACGAACGCCGCCATCCCTTCCTTCTGATCCTGCGTCGCAAACGCCGCGTGGAATACCCGGCGCTCGAAACGAACGCCTTCGGACAGGCTGACCTCAAAGGCGCGGTTGACGCTTTCCTTGACCATCATGCTGATGGGCACCGACTTGGAGGCGATCAGCGCGGCGGTTTTCAGCGCGTCGTCCAGCAGCTCATCAGCCGGTACGATCCGCGCGACGATGCCGCAGCGCTCGGCTTCCACCGCGTCGATGAAGCGCCCGGTCAGGCACATTTCCATGGCCTTGGCCTTGCCCACCGCGCGGGTCAGGCGCTGGGTGCCGCCCATGCCCGGCAGCACACCGAGATTGATCTCCGGCTGGCCGAACTTGGCGTTGTCGCCGGCCAGGATGAAGTCGCACATCAACGCCAGCTCGCAGCCACCGCCCAAGGCAAAACCGTTCACCGCCGCGATGATCGGCTTGCGGCGGTTGGCCACGCGGTCGCTGTCGCTGAACAGGTCGTCCAGGTAGATCTGTGGGTAGGTCAGCTCGGCCATTTCCTTGATGTCAGCACCGGCGGCAAAGGCTTTTTTCGAGCCGGTCAGCACGATGCAGCCAATCTTCGGATCAGCCTCCAGGCTGTCCAACGCCTGGTTCAGCTCGCTGACGATCTGCGCATTCAAGGCGTTCAATGCCTGGGGACGGTTGAGGGTGATCAGGCCAACGCGGTCCTTGATCTCCAATAAAATCGTTTCGTAGCTCATGTATAACTCCTGTTAAGCGCTGTATTTGGCTCGATGCCCTGTAGGAGCTGCCGAAGGCTGCGATCTTTTCCTGCCAATTGAGTCTTGAACGAAAGAGCAAAATCAAAAGATCGCAGCCTGCGGCAGCTCCTACTCAAAGATTGCGCGAAATGACCATGCGCTGAATGTCGCTGGTGCCTTCGTAGATCTGGCAGACCCGCACGTCGCGGTAGATGCGTTCCAGCGGGAAGTCGTTGAGGTAACCGTACCCGCCCAGGGTCTGCAACGCCATGGAGCAGACTTTTTCAGCCATTTCCGAGGCAAACAGCTTGGCCATGGAGGCCTCTACCAGCGCCGGTTGGCCACTGTCTCGCAGGGCGGCGGCGTAGTGCACCATTTGCCGGGCCACGGCGATCTGGGTCGCCATGTCGGCCAGGCGGAACGCCACGGCCTGGTGCTCGATGATCGGCTTACCGAAACTGGAGCGTTCCCGGGCATAGTCCCGGGCCGCCTCGAACGCCGCGCGGGCCATGCCCACCGCTTGCGCCGCGATGCCCACGCGCCCGCCTTCCAGGTTCGCCAGGGCGATCTTGTAGCCCTCGCCCTCCTCCCCCAGACGATTGCCCACCGGCACCTTCACATCCTCGAAGAGGATCTGGCAGGTGTCGGAGGCGTGCTGGCCGAGTTTGTCTTCGACCCGGGCCACGCTGTAGCCCGGCGAATCGGTCGGCACGATGAACGCACTGATGCCACGCTTGCCGGCGCTCGGATCGGTCACCGCAAACACAATCACCACCCCGGCGTTCTGCCCGGACGTGATGAACTGCTTGCACCCGTTGAGCACGTAATGATCACCTTCCAGCCGTGCCCGTGTCTTGAGGCTGCTGGCGTCCGAACCGGCCTGGGGCTCGGTCAGGGCGAAGGCGCCAAGCATCGCGCCACTGGCCAGGGGCGTGAGGAATTTCGCCTTTTGCTCATCGTTGCCGAACTTGAGGATCGGCACGCAACCCACCGAGTTATGCACGCTCATGATGGTCGAGCACGCGCCGTCGCCAGCGGCGATTTCCTCCAGGGTCATGGCGTAGGCCAGGTAACCGGTTTCACAACCGCCCCACTGCTCCGGCACCAGCATGCCGAAGAAGCCCAGCTCGGCCATTTCACCAATGGCTTCCCGGGGAAAACGGTGCTCACGGTCCCATTCGGCGGCGAACGGTTTCAAGCGCTCCTGGGCGAACTGCCGGGCCATGTCGCGGATTTGGGTCTGTTCTTCAGTCGGGAGCATGGTGATTCCTTAATACAGGCATTCGACGGCCATGGCCGTGGCTTCGCCGCCGCCGATGCAAATGGCCGCGACGCCGCGCTTCAAGCCTTTCTGGCGCAGGGCTGACAGCAGGGTCACCAGGATTCGTGCGCCAGACGCGCCAATCGGGTGGCCCAGCGCACAGGCGCCGCCGTGGACGTTGACCTTGTCATGGGCAATCTCCAGCTTGCCCATGGTCACCAGCCCCACCACGGCAAAGGCTTCGTTGACTTCGAACAGGTCGACTTGATCCAGCGACCAACCGGTTTTTTGCATCAGTTTCTTCACGGCGCCAATCGGTGCGGTGGGAAACAGGCTCGGGGTATCGGCAAACGCCGCATGACCGTGGATCACCGCCAGGGGCTTGAGGCCACGCTGGGCAGCCTGGCTCTGGCGCATCAGCACCAGCGCTGCGGCGCCATCGGAAATGGAACTGGCGTTGGCCGCCGTCACCGTGCCGCCCTCGCGGAATGCCGGCTTGAGCGAGGCGATCTTGTCGATCCGCGCTTTCGGCGGCTGCTCGTCGTGGCGCACGGTCACTTGCTCTTTGCCGACCATGACCTGCAACGGCACGATCTCGGCGTCGAAACTGCCATCCTTGATCGCCTGCTGGGCGCGGGTGGTGGACGCAATGGCGAACGCATCCTGGGCCTCGCGACTGAAGCCATTGGCCTCGGCGCAATCTTCGGCAAAGGTGCCCATCAGCCGACCTTTGTCGTAGGCGTCCTCCAGGCCGTCGAGGAACATGTGGTCAAGCACCCGGCCGTGGCCCATCCGGTAACCGCTGCGGGCCCGATCCAACAGGTACGGCGCGTTGGACATGCTTTCCATGCCGCCGGCCACCACCACTTCGGCGCTGCCGGCGATGAGCATGTCATGGGCGAGGATCGCCGCTTCCATGCCCGAGCCGCACATCTTGTTGAGCGTGGTGCAGCGGGTCGACTTGTCGAGCCCGGCGCCCAGTGCGGCCTGACGCGCCGGTGCCTGGCCCAGGCCGGCGGCGAGTACGCAACCGAACAGCACTTCTTCAACCGCGTCGGGTGCGATGCCGGCACGCTCCACGGCGGCCTTGATGGCAGCGGCACCCAGCTGCGGGGCGCTGAGGCTTTTCAGTTCGCCCTGGAAACCGCCCATGGGCGTACGGACGGCGCTGACGATGACAATCGGATCGTTGGACATCATGAATCCTCCTGATTATTTGGCTGCCATACGCAAGGCACCGTCGAGACGGATCACCTCGCCGTTGAGCATGCTGTTCTCAATGATATGCCTGGCCAGCGCCGCGTACTCGGAAGGTTTCCCAAGGCGCGGCGGAAACGGCACGCCGGCGGCCAGGGAGTCGCGTACTTCCGGGGTCATGCCGGCCATCATCGGGGTCTCGAAAATCCCTGGCGCAATGGTCATCACCCGGATACCGAAACGCGCCAGCTCGCGGGCGGCCGGCAACGTCAGGCTGGCGATGGCGCCTTTGGATGCCGCATAAGCCGCCTGGCCGATCTGTCCATCGAAGGCCGCCACCGACGCCGTATTGATGATCACCCCGCGCTCGCCGTCGGCGTCTGCCTCGGTTTCGGCAATGGCCGCAGCCGCCAGGCGCAGCAGGTTGAAGCTGCCGATCAGGTTGACGTTGATCACCTGGCTGAAGCTGGCCAGGGCGTGGGGACCGGTCTTGCCGAGGATCTTCTCGCCGCGCACGATACCGGCGCAGTTCACCAGGCCATTGAGGCCGCCGAACGCATCGACCGTGGCCTTGACCGCCGCTTCAGCCGCCGCTTCGTTGCTGATGTCGGCCACCACGCTCTGGCAACCCAGTTTTTGCGCCTGGGCGGCCACGGCGTCGGCGTTGAGGTCCACCAGCATCACTTTGGCGCCGGCCTTGACCAGCATTTCACCGGTGGCCGCGCCGAGGCCGGAAGCACCGCCGCTGACGAGGAAAATCTTGTTGTCGATCTGCATCATGGTTTCCTTGGATTCAAGCTGAAACGTTCTGCGCCGCGGTCTCTTGAACCTTGGCGATTTCCTGGTTGCGCAAAATAAAGCGCTGCAATTTGCCGCTTGGGGTTTTCGGCAAGTCGCTGACAAATTCGATTTCACGGGGATAGGCATGGGCCGCCAGGCGCTGGCGCACGTGCAGGCGCAATTCCTCGGCCAGCTCCGGTGAGGCACGGTATTGAGTGCTGAGCACCACGAAGGCCTTCACCAACTCGGTGCGTTCCGGATCGGGTTTGCCGATCACCGCCGCTTCCACCACGGCCGGGTGTTCAATCAGCGCGCTTTCCACGTCGAACGGACCGACCCGGTAGCCGGAGGTGGTGATCACGTCGTCGCTGCGGCCGACGAAGCTGATACTGCCGTCCGGATTCAGCTCCACGGTGTCGCCGCTCAAGTAGTAGTCACCGACGAAGGCCTTGGTCGGCCCGCCTGCGTAACCGGCGAACCAGCACATGGGCGATTGGCTACGGTCCACCGCGAGAATGCCCGGCTGGCCCACGCCCAGCTCTCGCTGGTTTTCATCCAGCACCACGATCCGATGGCCCGGCGAGGCAAAACCGGCCGCGCCCAGGTGCACCGGGTGCTCCAGCCCATGGTGGTTGCACAGCACCATGCCCAGTTCGGTCTGGCCGTAATGGTCGTGGATCACCACGTTCAGGTTGTCGGCGAACCAACGGATCACCTCCGGGTTCAACGGCTCACCGGCGCTGCTGACGATGCGCAGCTTGCCCTTGATCGAGCGGGCGAACTGCTCGCCACCGGCGATCAACAGGCGATAGGCCGTGGGCGAGCCAGTCAGGTTGGTGATGCGGTATTTGTTGATGACCCGACAGGTGCTTTCCAAGGTGAACGGGCCATCGTAGAAGGTAATCGGATGCCCCATGGCCAGCGGCCCGGTCACGCCAAAATAGATGCCGTAGGCCCAACCCGGGTCGGCGACGTTCCAGAAGGCGTCTTCAGGACGCAGATCGACCGCGTCACGCATGTAGCTCTGGAACGCCACAATGGCCTTGAGCGGCACCGACAGCGCCTTGGCAGGTCCCGTTGTGCCGGAGGTGAACATCAGCAGGAACGGGTCTTCGCCGGTGAGCATCAGCGGTTCGCACTGGCTGGAATGGTTCGCCACTTCAGCCCAGAAACTGTAGTCGCCGCGCACGATGCCCTGGCCCTTTTCGCCGCCGACCGTGACGATGATGGGGCAACTGGCGACTTCGTCGAGCTTGGGACGGTTGACCGCATCGGTGACGACCACGCGCGCCCCCGAGCTGCCGAGGCGGTGCTCGATGGCCTTGGGCCCGAATGCAGTGAACAGCGGTTGATAGACCGCCCCGATGCGCCAGGTGGCGAGTACCACGATCAACAGTTCAGCGGTGCGCGGCAGCAGGCCGGCCACTTTGTCGCCTTTGCCGACGCCTTGGGCGCGCAGGAAATTGGCGAACCGCGCGGCGTTGTCCTGCAGGTCACGGTAAGTCCAGGCGGCGTCGCTGCCGTCACGGCCCTCCCAGAACAAGGCGATGCGCCCCGGCAACGCATGCCGGTCGCAACACTCGACACAGGCATTGAGCGCCTCGAGCGAGCCGTGCAGTGCGGTGTTGACAGTGTGCAGGTAATCGAACTGCGACGTGGCGGACGAATAATCGCGCATGACCAGCATCCCTCTGTGGTTTTTATTGGTTGGGGGAACCGTGAATAGCAGGCAAATACTCGCGCCGAAGGGCTGTGGCGGCAATGGTCAAAGCTTTCAAGTTGCTTGACTGGTTTGGCCATGGTTTAGGGATGTGGTGTTCTTTAGGCTCGCTCCCACAAGGTTTGAGGCGGAGCCTCGACCTTGCGACCACCTCCCCCCCCTGTGGGAGCGGTGTCGGATTCGGCGGGATTAGTCCGACTCGTTGAGAATCAGGCTGCGATAATGCCCCGGGTTGGACCCGGACCATTTGCGAAACGCCTTGTAGAAGGAGCTGGCATCGGCAAAGCCCAGGCGCGAGGCGATTTCGACGAAACTGATGGAGGGCTCCGCCAGCCAGGTGATCGCCAGATCCTTGCGCACGCTGTCCTTGAGTCCTTGGTAGGTCTGGCCCTCCTCCGCCAGACGTCGGCGCAGGGTGGACGCGGACACGCACAACTGCTGGGCCAGCGCTTCGGTTTCCGGCCACTGTTCGGCAGGCAACTGCCGCAGGTCGTGCCGGATACGGCTGGCCAGGCTTTGCGGGTTGCGGTATTTCACCAGGATGTTGGCCGGGGCCTGGGCCAGGAAGCGCTTGAGTTCATCAGCGTTGCGCCTGATCGGCAGGTCGAGGCATTCGGCGGCGAAAATCATCCGGGTACGAGGCCGGTCAAAACGCAGGTTCTGGGAAAACATCACCCGATAGTCGTCGCAGAAATCCGGCGCCGAGCAACGCAGTTCGACGGAAAGAATGGGAATGCGCCGCCCGGCCAGCCAGCAGGCCACGCCGTGGACGATCATCCAGTAGGTGAAATAGGTAAAGGCCCGACGCGGCGCCTGATCGTCTTCCAGCAGCACGATCTCCGCCAGGCTTTGCTGGCGCACCCACTGGGCTGGCAGGTGTTCGAGCATCAGCGACAGAAACCCCAGCCCCGCCGTCAAGCCGCTCGCCAGCGTGGGCTGAGCCATGGCGCACTGGCAGAGAAACGCCAGGCTGCCGGACTTGAGCTTGCGCGAGTCCATGCCAAAAAACTCGTCGTCCAGGCGCCGGGCGAGCAAACGCCAGAGCCGCGCATAGGCATGGGCCGGAACTCGCGCCTGGGCGTCGTCGAGCAACGCAGGGTCTATGCCGACCTTGCTCAGCACTTCATTGGTCGCCGCTCCGGGGGCGCAGCTTTGCAGCAGTGCCTCACGCACCAACTGGATGGAGATGGTGTCTTTTTTCGACATGGCGCGGGTGTTCACAGGATTCGGTAAAGCAGCCGTTCTATCCGCACCCGGCTGACCCGTTTCAGGAACCTGGCCACGGCCTCGGGGTAATCCGGCAGGTTTTCCAGGTCCAGGTAACCGTCGATCCGGCGCGTGTGGCGGTAGATCTGTTCAAGCTCGGCCTGGCGCGGCGCCAGCAACTCGCCCCTGGGGTCGTCCAGCAACAGCGCGTTTTCCAGGTCCAGGCGAAAGGCCCGCGGGTTGAGGTTATTACCGGTCAGCAAGGTGTAGCGCTCGTCGATCCACATGCCCTTGAGGTGATAGGTGTTGTCCCCGTCACGCCACAGGTGCAGGTTCAATTGGCCGCTGTCGATAGCGCGCTGATGGCGTTTGGCAAAGCGCCGCAAGCTGATTTCGTAGAGGTATGGCAGCGCTGCGATGATCTTGAACGGCTCGCTTGGCGGAATGTAGAAGTCATTGGCCGTCTTGTCGCCGACGATGATGTCGATCTTGACCCCACGGGCCAGGGCGCGATTGAGCTCCCGGGTTACCGCCAGGGGCAGGTTGAAATACGGGGTGCAGATGGTCAGTTGCTGGCGGCTGCTGGCGATCAGTTCACCGATCACCCGGCTCAGCGGATTGTTCTTGCCCACGCCCAGCAACGGGCTGACCGACAGGCCACTCTTGTCGAGGCTGCCAACGCTGGTGTCATAGGTCGCGTACTTGAGGCGACTGCGCAGGTCGCCAATGTCCTTGCGCAAACTGCGGGTGCTGGGCAGGTTCGGCAAGTCCAGGCGATGCACGGCGCTGGAGGCGACCAGGCCGTGCTGGATCAGATGGTGCATCGAATCGGCCAGTGCCGTGTTCTGCAGCAGGTGATAGCGGTCGTAACGGTATTTGTCGAACTTGTGCAGGTAGACGTTATTCAGGCTGGCGCCGCTGTAGAGCACACAGTCGTCAATCACGAAGCCTTTCAAGTGCAGCACGCCGAACAGCTCGCGGGTTTGCACCGGCACGCCGTAGATCGGCACTTCGCTGGCGTGGGTGCGAGTCTGTTCCTGGTACCACGCCGAGTTGCCCGGCTGCTTCTTGGCGCCGATCAGCCCGCGCTGGGCTCGCATCCAGTCCACCACCACGACCACGTCCAGTTCCGGACGCGCGGCCTTGGCGGCATGCAGGGCATCGAGGATTTCCTGGCCGGCCTCGTCCTGTTGCAGGTACAGCGCGACGATGTAGATGCGCTGGGTGGCCTGGGCGATTTTCTCCAGCAGGCAACGGCGGAATTGGGCAGCACCATCGAGGATGGTCACCGCATCGGCGGTCAGTGCAAAGCTGCGCAGCTTGGGCAGCAGGGAGCGTTTGAAAAGCGACGGCATAGGGCTCGCAAAAGGTCGATTCCGAAGAACGGATGAGCTTACACCATGGATGGGTTTGGGTCTTCCTGTCCTAAAGAAAAAACACTTGACCAAGGAGAACGATCATTCTACTTTTGTTTTATGAACGAAATTACTGGTAATGAAACACGAGACATCATCCTCGATGTCGCCGAAAAGTTGATCTATAAAAGTGGCATCGCCGCCACCGGCATGGACCTTCTGGTGAAAACCGCCGGCGTCTCCAGGAAAAGTGTCTATCGCTACTTCGCCAACAAGGACGACCTGATCGTGGCTGCCCTCAAGCGGCGGGACGAGCGCTGGATGCACTGGTTCAGCACCGAAGTGGACAAGGCGCCGACCCCGACTGCACGGCTGCTCAACCTGTTCACCGTGCTCAAGGGCTGGTTCGACAGCGAAGGTTTCCGCGGCTGCGCATTCATCAACACCAGTGGCGAAACCGGCGATCCACAGGATCCGGTCCGCCAGGTGGCGAAGCTGCACAAACAGAAGTTGCTCGATTACGTAACCCGGCTGTGCGTCGAACAAGGTGTCCAGAACCCGGACGCACTGGCCCGCCAACTCCTGATTCTGATTGACGGCGCCATTACCGTGGCGCTGGTCATGGGCGACCACAGCGCGGCTGACGACGCCCAGGACTTACTCGAAAAACTGCTACACGTCTGACCTGTTGAACCCTTGTGCAATTCGTCAATTCTCTGGAGATCCGCCATGTCTGCTTCTTCCGAAGTTCGTCCGCCGTTGCCGCCGTTCACTCGTGCGTCGGCGATCGAGAAAGTTCGCCTGGCCGAAGACGGCTGGAACTCTCGTGACCCGCAAAAAGTATCCTTGGCCTACACGCTGGATACTCAATGGCGTAACCGCGCCGAATTCGCCCATAACCGCGAGGAAGCCAAGGCGTTCCTGACCCGCAAATGGGCCAAGGAGCTGGATTATCGGCTGATCAAGGAGCTCTGGGCGTTCACCGATAACCGCATCGCCGTGCGCTACGCCTACGAATGGCACGACGACTCGGGCAACTGGTTCCGTTCCTACGGCAACGAAAACTGGGAGTTCGATGAGCACGGCCTGATGTACAACCGCTACGCCTGCATCAACGATATGCCGATCAAGGAAAGCGAGCGCAAGTTCCGCTGGCCGCTGGGCCGCCGGCCGGACGATCATCCGGGGTTGTCTGAGTTGGGGTTGTAACGCTTGCGACTGAACCACCGCTATCGCGAGCAAGCTCGCGATGGCCGCCTGACTAAGCACATATCCATTTCTGCGGTAACGGCGACTTAGGG